>JBEAPG010000348.1:0-3000 GCA_041164545.1 Bacteroidota bacterium | reverse complement strand
GGGCAAGAAATAAGGATATTGTAGGCGAAACAAGCTACAATTTAGAACTAACCGATCCTATTCAAAATGAATTAAAGCGATTTCTTAATGAACATATATTTGGACAAGAAATAGAAGTAGAATATCAATGGAGCGGCATAATGGCAATGGGTACAAGCAAACATAAAACACCTATTATCAGAACCATAGAACCAAACATAATCCACGCTGCTCGACTAGGCGGCATGGGTGTTGCACTAAGCGCAAATGTAGCGGAGGAAGTAGTTAGTCTGTTGGGAGAAGGTAGTAAAGTGTAGCGTTTTTTAAATGACGCAGGACTTATTTACGCAAGATTTACGACTTATTCGGTCCTAAATCATAAATCTTATATCGTAAATCCTAAAAACCTAATCTCTCAATACGCTTCTAGCAATTACAATACGCTGTACTTCGCTGGTACCTTCGTATATCTGTGTAATTTTAGCGTCACGCATTAGTCTTTCTACGTGATATTCTTTTACATAGCCATAGCCACCGTGTATTTGCACAGCTTCTGTAGTTACCCACATAGCGGTTTCTGATGCATATAATTTTGCCATACTAGCCGCTTGTAAGTAGTCTTCACCATTATCTTTAAGCCATGCTGCTTTTAAGCAGAATAATCTAGCTGCTTCTATTCTGGTAGCCATATCAGCCAATTTAAACTGAATAGCTTGGTGGTTCATTATCTCTGTACCAAACGCTTTTCTTTCTTTGGAATATTGCAATGCCAATTCATACGCACCACTTGCAATACCCAATGCTTGAGCAGCAATACCTATTCTACCGCCACTAAGTACCTTCATAGCAAACTTAAATCCGAAACCATCTTCACCAATTCTATTTGCTTTTGGCACTTTTACATCTTGAAACATCAAAGAATGTGTATCCGAACCGCGAATACCCAGCTTATCTTCTTTTTTACCTACTGTAAAACCTTCCATATCAGAAGTTACAATGAGGCAGTTAATGCCTTTATGCCCTTTCTCTACATCAGTTTGAGCCATTACCAGAAATGTACTTCCACTTTTTCCATTGGTAATCCAGTTTTTAGTACCGTTTAGTAGGTAATAGTCGCCCATATCAACCGCAGTAGTGCGTTGGCTTGTAGCATCACTTCCTGCTTCTGGCTCGCTTAAACAAAAACCACCATGTATTTGGCCGCTGGCTAATGGTTTTAGGTATTTCTCCTTTTGTTCTTCGGTTCCGTAAGTTTCTAATCCCCAGCAAACCAATGAATTATTTACGCTCATTACCACACTGGCACTCGCATCTATTTTGGATATTTCTTCCATAGCAAGCACATAGCTAATGGTGTCCATTCCGCTACCTCCCCATTTTGGGTCTACCATCATTCCTAAGAAACCTAACTCTCCTAGTTTTTTGATTTGCTCGGCAGGAAATTTTTGCTCATTATCTCGTTCTATTACTCCAGGCAATAACTCTGCTTTAGCAAAGTCACGTGCTGCCTGTTGAATCATTAAGTGCTCTTCAGAAAGTTCGAAATTCATTTTATTTAAATTTGGTGCAAATGTAATTTTTTAAGTGTCTAACAATAAAGGCCCGGTCTTGTTTAGAATGGGCTTAAAAAAGCGGGCTATAAACCACTTAAATATGCCACGCTGAACGTACCTTCGTCGCCATGTATCTAAAAAAAGGTGACACTGTAGCCATCGTTTCTCCCGCTCGAGCTATTGAATTGGAAAAAGTAGAACCTGCTATTCGTTTTTTTGAGTCACATGGTTTGAATGTATTAGTAGGCAAACATGTATATGATGTTCACCATCAAATGGCAGGAACAGACGCGAATAAAGTCGCTGACATTCAAGCATTTATAGACAATCAAAATGTAAAAGCCATAATCAGCACAAGAGGTGGATACGGTTGTGTTAGGATTATAGATCAATTAAACATGAAACCTTTGGCAAAGCAAAAGAAGTGGTTTGTTGGATATAGTGATGTTACCGTTTTCCACTCGCACATCCATCAAAACTTTGGTACACCGACACTACACGGTACAATGCCCGTAAACATTTCAGACAATCCAACTGCTGAAGAAGCAATTAGCAATAAAACACTTATCTCTGCCCTTTTTGGAGAGAATATAACCTACAGTCTGCCAACGCATCACTTAAACAAACAAGGCAATGCTAAAGGACAGTTAGTAGGCGGCAATTTAAGTATGCTGTACAGTATGTGCGGTTCGAAATCTGACATAGACACCAAGGGCAAAATTCTTTTTATTGAAGACTTAGACGAATACCTCTACCATATTGATAGAATGATGATGAACCTGAAAAGAACGGGCAAGCTAGACAAACTAGCGGCTTTGGTAGTAGGCGGTATGAGCGACATGAATGACAATGCTATTCCTTTTGGAAAAACGGCTGAAGAAATAATACTGGAGCATACCCAAGATTTTGATTACCCAATCTACTTTGGTTTTGAAGCTGGACATCAAAAACCAAATAAGGCATTGCGTTTAGGAATGGAAGCACACATTCGTGATAATCAATTATTTTTGCCAGCATAAATGGCCATTTATCAAGCAAGTAAAGAACTTACCAAGTTTATAATATCCGGTTTACTGGCCGTACTCGTCGACTTTTTTGTTTACTTTTTATTATCGCAATTTTTGGATATGAACGTAAGTAAGGCACTAAGTTTTATGAGCGGTATGCTGGTTACGTATAATCTAAACAAGTACTGGACGTGGCGTCAGCCTGACAAAAATAACAAAAGGCTTATGCTTTTCATTGTTTTGTATGCCTTGGCAATGGTAGTAAATGTGGTAGCAAACCAACAGGCATTTCACATGTTGCCCAACAGTGAATTTATTTGCAGTATTCGCAATAGAAATGGCATTTTAAGCGATTTAATTACCGTAAAAATTGACAAGGTACTCGCGTTTATAATTGCTACAGGTGTAAGTGCATCACTTACTTTCTTAGGTCAAAAATTTTGGCTTTTTAAGGTGAAAGA
>JBEAPG010000347.1:0-3000 GCA_041164545.1 Bacteroidota bacterium | reverse complement strand
CTCCCACAATCTCCAAAATTTCTTTGGTAATCGCAGCTTGACGTGCTTGGTTGTATTGTAATTTTAGGTCGTAAATCAATTCACCCGCGTTTTCAGTTGCTTTGTCCATTGCTACCATTCGACTTCCGTGTTCTGAAGCTACGGCATCTAGCATTGTTCTATACAATTCTGTTTTTACAGCGCGTGGAATTAATTCAACCAATAATTTAGCTTTAGATGGTTCGAAGGTGTAATCTGCCAAGTATTTAGATGATTCTTCTTTACTTGCACTGAACTTTTCCATTTCTACAGGAAGAAGTTTTTGTGAAGTTACAACTTGGGTAGCGGCATTTTTAAATTTATTATATACCACACACACCTCATCATATTTACCTGAAAGGAAATCTTCAATTACTTTGTCACCTATTGCAAACGCAGATTCTGCAGTCAAGTCAAGAAAAGCATTTACATTAGTTGTATCTGCTTTAATATCTTGTTTCTTGAAAAAATCGTAGGCTTTTTTACCTAAAAACTTGAAAGTAACATTGGCATTTTTAGCATGCTTGAATGACACAGTGCTTTTTACTTCCTTTATAACATTGGAATTATAACCTCCGCATAATCCTCTGTCTGAAGAAAGCACGATGATCAATACATTTTTAACCTCTCTATGCTCAAAATATCCTTGCAAGCCTTGTTCATCTGCAGCAGTATCAGCCAAGTTTCTCAAAATACCGTTTAGCTTATCTGCATACGGACGCATTTGAGTAATGGCTTGAGTAGCTTTTCTCAACTTAGTTGCCGAAACCATTTTCATAGCTTTGGTAATTTGCTGAGTTGACGCTGTACTCGCGATTCTATTTCTTACTTCTTTTAGATTCGCCATTGTTTATTAGGCTTTATAGTTTTTAGCTACTTCTGCTCCTACTTTTTCGATAATTTCAATGCTTTCAGCATCTAGGTTGCCTGCAGAAAGTGAATCAAGTATTGCTTTGTGATCTGCTTCCATCTTCATAAGAAAATCTTCTTCGTATTTTCTTACTTGGTTAACGGGAACATCTCTCAATAATCCTTTTGTACCTAAGTGGATAATGGCAACTTGTTTTCCTACCGTTAATGGTGAAAATTGAGGTTGTTTTAAAATCTCCACGTTTCTAGCACCTTTATCTAAAACTCCTTTTGTAGCAGCATCCAAATCAGATCCAAACTTAGCAAAAGCTTCTAGCTCTCTGTATTGTGCTTGATCTAACTTAAGTGTACCAGAGGTCTTCTTCATTGATTTCTTTTGTGCGTTACCACCCACACGAGATACCGAAATACCTACGTTAATAGCCGGACGAACACCAGAGTTAAATAAATCTGACTCCAAGAATATCTGACCATCTGTAATCGAAATTACGTTTGTTGGAATATATGCAGATACGTCTCCCGCTTGAGTTTCGATAATCGGTAATGCAGTTAATGAACCTCCACCTTTAACCATATGCTTAATAGACTCAGGAAGGTCGTTCATACCGCAGCAATTTCGTCTGAACTCGTAACTTTAGCCGCTCTCTCCAATAAACGAGAGTGCAAGTAAAATACGTCACCAGGATATGCTTCACGTCCCGGAGGTCTTTTAAGTAGTAAAGATACCTCTCTGTATGCTACCGCTTGTTTTGACAAATCATCATAAACAATAAGTGCAGGACGACCAGAATCTCTAAAATATTCTCCTATTGCAGCACCTGCCATTGGAGCATAAAATTGCATTGGAGCTGGATCAGATGCAGCAGCAGAAACTACAACGGTATATGCCATTGCACCTTTAGCCTCAAGCATATTTACCACCTGCTTTACTGTACTTGCTTTTTGACCACAAGCTACATATATACAAAAGACAGGCTCTCCTTTGTCATAAAATTCTTTTTGGTTGATAATGGTATCGATAGCAACGGCAGTTTTACCGGTTTGTCTATCACCAATAATCAACTCTCTTTGGCCTCTACCTACTGGAATCATCGCGTCAATCGCTTTAATTCCTGTTTGCAATGGCTCGGTAACTGGCTCTCTGTAGATTACCCCTGGAGCTTTTCTCTCAAGTGGCATTTCGTACAAATCACCTGTAATTTCACCTTTACCATCAATAGGTTGGCCTAAGGTATTAACAACTCTACCAAGCATTCCTTCACCTACGTTTAGCGAAGCAATTCTATTGGTTCTTTTTACAGTGTCACCTTCTTTAATTTCGGTAGAGCTACCCAAAAGTACCGCTCCAACGTTATCTTCTTCCAAGTTTAATACGATGCCTTGCACACCATTATCAAACTCAATAAGTTCACCTGATTTTACTTGTGTTAGCCCATAAATACGAGCAATACCGTCACCCACTTGGAGTACAGTACCTACTTCTTCTAATTGAGCAGCAGTTTGTACACCTGCTAATTGCTCTTTTATTATACTAGAAACTTCGTCTGGTCTTATTGCAGCCATTTTCTTGTTTAATTATAAATTAATGTTTTTCTAATTTCTCTAAGTTCTTTTGACACACTCATATCCAATAGTCTGTCTTCGTGCTTGATGATAATACCACCAATGATGGACGAATCCACCTCGTTATGCAATTGTATTTCTTCTTTACCCAATAAACCAGTGATGTATTTTTTTACCTTGGTCATTGTATCTGTTGAAAGCTGAACTGCCGAAACAACAGTAGCCTTAGTTATACCTTTCATATGGTCATAAGAAGCAATAAATTGCTGAGCAACCAAAGGAAGCTCTTGTTCTCTTTTTTTATCAACTAAAAATCCTACGAATTCTTTTGTAGTGTCAGAATTTTCAGCAAAGACTTTGTTTAGAATAGCCTTCTTGCTTTCTGCATTTACTATTGGATTTTGAAGAAGATTAACCAAATCTTTCGATGTGTCACAAACCTGAACAACGCCATCCATATCGGATTTCACTTGCTCTAGTTGGCCTTTTTCAATAGCCAAATCTAACAACGACTTCGAATATCTTGCTGCTATTCTACTTGACGCCATA
>JBEAPG010000346.1:0-3003 GCA_041164545.1 Bacteroidota bacterium | reverse complement strand
TATCAGAATTATCCGCCATCAGTCCCGTTGATGGACGATATAGAAGTAAAGTGGAAGCCTTAGCTCCCTATTTTTCGGAATACGCACTGTTTAAATACAGAGTATGGGTAGAAATTGAATACTTTATTGCACTTTCAGATTTAGGTTTACCACAATTTTCCAGCCTAAGCGAAGATGCGAGGAAAACCCTTCGCTCAATATATGAACAATTTACAGAGCAGGAAGCAACAAGAATTAAGGAAATAGAGCGCGTTACCAATCACGATGTCAAAGCGGTTGAATATTACATCAAAGAACAAATAAAAGGTACAGAACTTGAGGAATATCAAGAGTTTGTTCATTTCGGATTAACTAGCCAAGATATAAATAACACGGCCATTCCGTTTAGCCTAAAACAAGGTCTTGACGAAATAGTAATCCCTGAATTTCACAAAATAGCGCAATCCATTAAGGCCATGGCGGCGCGTTGGAAATCCATTCCCTTGCTAAGTAGAACGCACGGTCAAGCCGCTACCCCAACCACAGTAGGTAAAGAATTCGCCGTTTTTGCGACGCGTTTAGAAATGCAAATAGAAACGCTTAGAAACACTCCGATAAGTGCCAAGTTTGGTGGTGCCACTGGTGCCTACAATGCGCACAGGTTGGCATACCCGCAAATAAACTGGCCCGTATTTGGCGACAAGCTGGTAGCAAGTCTAGGCTTGGTTAGAAGTTACCCAACTACGCAAATCGATCATTACGACCAACTTGCAGCTGTTTTTGACTGCTTGAGAAGAATCAATGTAATCTTAATGGACTTTGCCAAAGATGTTTGGCAGTATATCAGTATGGATTTCTTTAAGCAAAAAATAGTAAAAGGAGAAGTTGGTTCTTCGGCTATGCCGCATAAAGTAAACCCGATTGATTTTGAAAATGCAGAAGGAAACCTGGGTATAGCCAACGCAATTTTAGACCATCTAAGCAATAAACTGCCAATTAGCAGATTGCAGCGTGATTTAACAGATAGTACGGTATTAAGAAATGTAGGTGTGCCCATTTCTCACATACTTATAGCATTGAAAAGTTTAGAAAAAGGAATGGGTAAACTTATTTTAAATGAATATGCTATTCAAGCCGATTTAAATAGAAATTGGGCTGTAGTTGCCGAAGCGATTCAAACTATTTTGCGTAGAGAAAAAATAGAAGGAGCCTATGAATTGTTAAAAGATTTGACGAGAACAAATGACGGAATTAACGAACAATCTATTTCCGCGTTTGTTGAGAAACTGGATGTATCGGAAGCAGTAAAAGGTGAAATACGAACCATAACGCCTTTTAACTATCTGGGATATGCAGCAGAATAAAAAAACACTCGTTATCGGAGCTACTCCAAACTCTAGTCGTTTTGCGTATATAGCAACAGAAATGCTGCAAGAATACCATCACGACGTGGTACTTTTTGGCATAAAAAAAGGATTAATTAATGATTTAACTATACACAACGAATGGCCTGAGGATAAAGATATTGACACCATTACGCTATATATAAATGAAAAGCTGCAGGAGCAATATTATGACGCAATGCTCAACTCTGGCGCAAAACGAATTATTTTTAATCCAGGTACAGAAAATGCCGAATTAGCGCAATTAGCCAAGGCTAAAAATATGGAAGCTTTGAATGCTTGCACATTAGTACTTTTGCGAACAAATCAATATTAAACACATGAAAATGAAATATACTATCTACGCACTAATAGTTGCCGTTTTATTCACTGCTTGCGAAGGAAAACAAGCTAAACTTCTTGGTAAAATAAAAGCGATTGAAAGCTCAGAAAAAATTGGAACTAAGGAAGGTTTAGCTGAATTGGCAAAATTGCACGCCGAGTATGGAACTAGTTTTAATGACTCTGCGGCCAATGATTATCTATACGCTGCAGCGCAATACTATTTTCACGAAGAAAATAAAGAAGAGAGCAAACGATTATTGTTGGCATACTTGCAACGTGATGATAGCACAGATCGATTTAGAAATGCGGCGATAAATTTAGCTAAATTATATGCCGATGAAAAAGAATTTACTAAAGCCGATGATTTGATTTCTGAAACCCTTGATAAAAGCTTACCTACGAATATGCAGTGGAATGATATTTTGAGCATATACGAGGCAAAAGTTGCTCAAAACAAGGATATAAAACCAAATGATTATGAGCGTATTGCTTTAGCATACACAGCAACTGGAAATTTTGAAAAAGCGTTGGAAAACTTAGATTTAGCTATCAATACATTTCCAAACTATGAGCAGAAAAATGACCTCTTATACCGATCTGGATTTACTGCATGGAATTATATGAAGAATGCTGACAAAGCAAAACAGTATTACAACTTATTTTTAGAGCAATTCCCGAATGATGAACGAGCGGAAGAAGTAAAAACGATTTTGAAAGATGGTATGCTGGAAAAGTCGGACGAAGAAATCCTAGAAATATTAAAAGCAAAGGCTTCTAAAACAGCTAAGAAATAAGAAAAACTATGAAAAAAATTGCACTCATTACAGGAACCACAGCGGGTATTGGCGAAGCTACAGCTCATATTTTAGCTCAAAATGGCTTCAATCTTATACTAAACGGTAGAAGAATAGATAGGCTGGAACAACAAGCTGCTGAACTTAAAGAAACCTACCACTGCGACAGCATTTTAATGCCTGTGGATGTAAGAGATGCTCAAGCTGTTAAAACATTTATTGATGGCCTACCAGAAGCCTGGAAAAAGATAAATGTATTGATAAATAATGCTGGATTGGCAGCTGGACTTGACAATCTAGAAAATGGCAATATAGACCATTGGGATAGGATGATAGATACCAATATAAAAGGACTATTGTATACTACTAAATATCTTATTCCTCACCTTCGCGAGAATGAGGGGCATATAATAAATATTGGGTCTATAGCCGGCAAAGAAATATATCCTAACGGAAATGTGTATTGCGGTACTAAGCATATGGTAGACGCACTAAACAAGGCT
>JBEAPG010000345.1:0-3013 GCA_041164545.1 Bacteroidota bacterium | reverse complement strand
GCAGAGGCAGCTGCAATGGTTTGACGGACTAAATTGTTATATTCAAACTCGTCTTCTACAGGCGGAATTACTACGTTTATTTCTGATTCTGGATTGGCGATTCTAAGTGCTCTTAATTTTGCTATGATTTCAAAAAACTTGGCGCCCAATTCAAAGTACACTTTTGATGACCTCACTTTTGAAAGGTTTTCTAATGTTAGTTTTCCGCAGTCTTCTCCAAGATCACCTAAACTTTCAATTGTCGAGTCTACACCTTCTAGCTTTTGTTTTGCTACAAGTACTATTTTCCATTCTATTGCTGGTAAAGCGGCTCCCTTGTTGCTATTTTCCTCCGTATAATAAGGTTCTAGCTCCAGCCCGTCGGAAGTTCTATACACCAACTCTTCTAAGCTTTTCCCTTTTAAATCTTTGGTTGCTTTTGCTTTCCAATCTGCCAAGCTCGCTATTGCAAACTCATCAAACGCTAGTGTTTTATCCAATTGCATTGGGGCAAAGGTAAAATTTTAGGTGTGTGATAATCCAGTGTGTTATTTAATGTAACCAACCTCACATTCTTTCCTGACAGAAACCGCTACCTTAGTTGGCATGAAAAAAGAATTGATTTTAACCATCTTCACCGCTTTAGTACTCGGCATGTTGTCGTCTTGTAGTCCAAAAAACAACACTGAAACAAGTGAAGTAGCTTCTCAAGAAACAGAAAGTAACTACGTACTTAATCTCGACTCAGTATCCTTGCAATGGACAGCGTATAAAACTACCCAACGTCTTGGTGTAAGCGGTTCGTTTGATTCCATTGCCATAAATAGTGAGAAAACTACTGGGACCATTAAAGAGCTGCTTACGAACACAAAAATCGAAATTAGTACGGCTTCCGTAAACTCCAACAATGAAATTCGTGACCCCAAGATTGTGGCGTTTTTCTTTGGCAAATTCTCTGTTCCTAACGAAATACTCGCTACAATAGACTCTGCGAATGCAGAAAAAGCGTTTATGAGCATAACCATAAATGGCATTACAAAACCTGTAGAGGCTGACTATACCATAACAGACAATCTTTTAGAAATAACTACCATCATAAACACGCCTGACTGGAATGCCGAGGCAGGACTTGCCGCACTAAACAACGAATGCGAAGATTTACACAAAGGCGAAGATGGCGTTTCAAAGCTATGGCCTGAAGTATCTGTTATTGTTCAATGCCCATTGGAGTTGGTAGAGTGAGCGATTAAGTTTAATTCTAGTCCAAAGAATACTCAAATTCAATTTAAACCCAATACTCAACTTAAATTTAGACGAAGTCTTAAATTTGCCCCAATATGTACAACAACATACTTTCAGAAAATCAAGGGCAAATTCAAATCATCACTATAAATCGTGAAGACAAAATGAATGCGTTGAACATTGAATTGATTCAAGAAATTGGCCTTGAGATTGAACGATTAAATAAAGAAAAGTCGGTTAGAGGAATAATACTTACCGGAAAAGGAGATAAGGCTTTTGCAGCAGGGGCTGACATTGCAGAGTTTGCTAATTTTGATGAAAAAAAAGCAAAAGAAATGAGCGCAAGCGGACATCGTGTTTTCGACTCTATAGAGCATAGTGAGATACCTGTAATTGCCGCTGTAAACGGTTTTGCTTTAGGCGGTGGCTGTGAACTGACGATGGCTTGCCACATACGTATAGCGAGCGATAATGCCAAATTTGGACAGCCAGAAGTAAACTTAGGTGTGCCTCCTGGTTATGGCGGAACTCAACGTTTGGCTCAAATAGTAGGAAAAGGTAGAGCATTGGAAATGCTAATAAGTGCCAATATGATAGATGCTCAAACTGCTCTTAAATATGGTTTAGTAACCAAGGTGGTCAGTTCAGAAGAATTAATGTCTACTTGCATTACCTATATTGAGAACTTAGCAACCAAATCGCCTATGGCAATTGCCGAAGTGATAAAGTGTACTAATGCATTGTACGAAAATAAAGACGGTTTTAATTTTGAAATAGACAGTTTTGCTAAGAGTTTTGAAACAACCGATTTTAAAGAGGGAACCACCGCCTTTATTGAGAAAAGAAAGCCAAACTACATGTAAATATTTCCAAATAGACATCAATTAATTTTGGCATTCTATTTGTAAGTACATTTTCGAACATTAATTTTGACAAAAAATAAAAATATACAAATGAAAAATTTAATTCTACTATTAGCTTTTGTTTTTGGAGTAACAGCAGTAAGTACTGCACAAACTGATGGAAACAAATTAACCCTTTCTCAAGAAGCTCAACCTAAATTTACTATTGAGAAAACTTCTCACGATTTTGGAACTATTGAGGAAGGTGTTCAGGCAACTGTAACATTTACTTTCAAAAACACTGGAAATGCCCCTTTAGTGTTAAATAGTGTAAAAGCATCTTGTGGGTGTACAACTCCTAAATGGACTAAAGAGCCAGTTGCTCCAGGTCAAGAAGGAACAGTAACTGCAATCTACAACTCACAAGGCCGTCCTGGTAACTTTACCAAAACCATTACTGTAACTCACAATGGTGAAGGAGGAACAGAATTTTTAACTATTAGAGGAAATGTAAACAGAGCTGAAGCTCCAGTAGCTCCAACTGTTGTAAATCCTGAATAATATATTTTACACTTAATTTAAAATGTACTTTGATAAAACCCCTTGCTTCAGCAGGGGGTTTTTATTTTTGCACTGATTTATGTGAATTTTAAGCGTTTCTTTTGCTTTTTGCTTGCATATCTTTATGCGCAAGAGGATACAAAAGATATGCAAGCCATTTTAGAAGGGTTAGACAAGCTTGAGCAGCTTAAGGTTGAAAATGATACCATAAGTTCTAGTGAGTTTCTTAAAATGGCGGAGCACAATCCGGAAAACCTTCAAAAACAAATAGAAGAATCGGAAGAATCTTCAGCGCTTTATTAATCTGGCTATAGGTTAGTTCTATTGCCAATTATATCTTTTGATACGAATGAGTTCGACTTAGGCAGCATAACTCAAAGTGAAATTGT
>JBEAPG010000344.1:0-3014 GCA_041164545.1 Bacteroidota bacterium | reverse complement strand
GAGCAAATGGAATGAAAAATGAATGTAAGAATCGAGAGTGATTTGAAAAATAGGTCTAATCTACAATTAGACCTAAATTAGACATTCCACCATTTTTGGTCCGCCATTTTTATTTACGCGTCTTTTAATAAACGCGTCTTTTATAATTTATATCTTAAAAATTTTCAGATACAAAACTTGCTTTCTACACATTGTTACTTAACAGTACATCAAGTGAACCACTACACCCTACACTCAGCCGCACACTCAGCCTCAGAGACACTACAGAGACTAATTCAGCTATCATATTACGCTAGATATTTAATATTCTGTTTGCAATATTTTCACCGCTTTGGTTGCGCAATTTTGATGATGATGGCTTAAAATGAAAACCACATGCTGGCCGACTATAATGCGTGGTATGCATGGTTTAGCCATAGCTACAAGCCAGAACTTGTCGGCTTAGAAGATCGCAGTCGAAACAACGGTCTCGCGCAAGGAAAGAGCGGTGTAAAGAGTTTAATTAGTTTTGCCAGGCTGGTGTTTCATAAAGCTGTTCCAAATAGGTTTCCCCTAACATATTATTTGTATAGTTTGAAACACCTAAAACCCAGCCCTTATTACAATGACGGCTATATGTCAAACCATTTTCTTCATTGTGACTTGTGCTAGAAAAGGTTTAAAGCAGAAGACTACGCTAAGATATATCGACACCTTGATACAAATTGTCATATAAAAGCAATGAGTAATAACGGAACATAACAAAAATCCCCGCAACAGGATTATCAAAAATCAGGCTTGCGTATGGAAAGAGAAATCAGACGCCCCAAAAGATTTACCTCCTCGTATTCCCATAGCAATATTAGTAGGTCTCAAGCCAATCGTGATCCAAATTTTACGGATTATAGCTAATCAATTAGTAATATTAGTGGGTATCCCTGTACCGTTTCACGAAAAAGTTATTCTGCTATGCAAAGCAAATGGTAATATCGCTCTATGAATGAAAAAGTAAACATAGAAAATAATATAGAACAAAACTTGCAGCACAAAACTGAACTTTGCAATTAGCAAGTTGCGGTATAGAAAGAGATAATCAGTAGGCTTGAACACATGGCTAAAGAGCTTTAGCAAATTAAAGAAACTACGAACCTCCAATTTCCTATATAAACAAAGTAAGATCCGATAAGTAAAGGAAACCAAACTTTTACAGTGGACAAACAATTAGTAGAATAAACAGTGGACAAGTTAAAAAATTCCAAGGTAATTGTCGAAGAAAATGGAAAAAGGTATGTGCATATTGATAAGTTATTTGAATTCACTCAAGAAGTATAAGGCAAACCACATATCATAGAATAGCTTAATTGTCATTTTCACAAAATTACTGGAGTTTAAAAAGCTCCTCACCATGAATTTATAAGAGATTTTTTGGCATAGTCTGCTCCATAAAAAAAGGCCGACATTTCAAAGAAAACTATACAGTCATACAATTGGATAAAGAATCTGCTAAACGACAAAGGTGGTTTGCATGACAAGATAATATCAAATGAGAGCTTACTGAATTATGTTTACGCGAATTCTAGAGAGGTTTTTAATAGCCAACATTAACTTCGTGTGATTAACAAACTGAGAACTTTGCTTGGGTTTGAAGAAAAAATTCGGTGCAGCTAAACACAAAGAAAAGCTCAAAGAAAAGTACCTATAAGAAGAGTCTTTACATATAAATATTTGATTGGTATTCGAACTGCTATGAAAGATGCAATCGAACGATTGAGAGATTAACTAGAAGAAGCAGAAGCTTAAGACAAGAAAAAGATTAAAGGTGAGAAAAGCTTGATCAAAAGATAAAAAGAGCTTTGCAAATTTGAAAGCAGCTACCTATTTTTAGGAGTAATGATGTGTACAGGAATAAGATAACAAGATATTGTACAGATGACAAGAAAGTTCTTTGAGGAGCAGTGTGATGACGGTGGCTATCATCATATTCGACAACATAAGTAGTAACAACGATTCCGGGCAATTTGGTTACCTCAGGAGCTAAAGAATGAAATTGCTGACCATATAAAGAAGTACAACCTAAAGTCAGAAGACAATGTGTTTGATTACTACAGGTATCGTTAGTAGAAAGAATCCAAAAAGACTAAAAATGGCGAGTTGGATTATCAATACACCAAAGATAATATATTTGAAACGTGGAAAAAATATTGTGCAATGTTATGGAGTACTGCTTATGATGATGAATTTGTTCCAAGATGTCATGAAATAAGACACTCGTATGTTTCAAGACTTTACTCTGCGGGATTTGAACAGCAAGTAATCTAAAAATACATGCGCCACAAAACAGAGAATGTCACTTAAATATATATGCATGATATGAGATAAGAAACATATAAAGCGTTGGAAGGAATCAAAGATATTCGGGAGAAGTATAAAACTATTGAAGCTTATATTAAGAATGTTAATCTCCTCAAAGAAGTTAGTGAGTATAAAGAAGCTGGGTGCTCCTGGCGAGTTTTCGGCTCTGCATAAGTTCCTATAGACATTGTAAATTCTCAAAAATTTTGCTTTTAAGGAATTAATGAGCAATGGGCAAAAAATTTATCTGTGGTAAAGAAGTGGGACAGTAATAACGATCAAAATGAAGCTGATGACTTGTAAGAAGAAGAATAAGAAAAATAAAGTGACACCCGCGGAAGCGAGGAAAATTCCGGTTCAAAAGCCTGCACGCTCACGTAAACTTAAATTGCTCCTTCTTGTAGTAGTATGGCTAAACTCACTAGTAACAAACTTAGCAAAAATACACGAGAGGAAATTTTTGACACCAATGAGTACAGTGAAAAAAATAATATTGTATTGAACACGATCCCCGCTAGTCAAAACTATACACATGCATACCCAAGGGTAAGTCAACGAACGCTATAGGGCAACAGCTAACTACTTGAGCCGCTGATCAAACAGAAAGAAAAGAAAAGATACTCAAAATGGGAAGAAAAACATGCTCTCAAGTAATGAAAATTTTCTGTATTAGCCTAATTTTT
>JBEAPG010000343.1:0-3030 GCA_041164545.1 Bacteroidota bacterium | reverse complement strand
ACCCTCTTTTAGTTCGAATTCTTCGCCACTTTCCGGACATTTTGCCTTGCCTTTTGGTCCAAAGTGCAGGCGATGCCCAAACTTACTCATCCACCCAATGTGCTTTCCCGGATTTCCAACCATTAACGCGAAGGGCAATACTTCTTTCGTAATAACAGTGCCTGCGCCAATAAAACAGTACTCACCTAAGTCATTTCCGCAAACAATAGTTGCATTGGCTCCTATGCTCGCTCCTTTTTTTACAGTTGTTTTAAGGTATTCGCTTTTTCTATTAACCGCACTTCGCGGATTAATAACATTGGTAAAAACCATACTTGGCCCTAAAAACACATCATCTTCGCAAATAACGCCTGTATAAATACTCACATTATTCTGCACCTTTACATTATTACCTAAAACTACATCGGGACTTACCACCACATTTTGTCCTATGTTGCAATTTTCACCTAAAATACAATTGGGCATTATATGGCTAAAATGCCAAATTTTAGTGCCATTTCCTATTTGGCACCCTTCATCTATTATTGCAGTTTCGTGGGCGAAGTATTTCACTTAAACTCTTTTGGGTATGCGTATTTATACAAGTCTTCTTCTGGAAGATTTTTGAAATAATTGTAGGTGATTTTTAATCCCTCCTTGCGGCTAACCTTTGGTTCCCAGCCTAGTAGCTCTTTTGCTCGTGTAATATCTGGCTTACGTTGTTTTGGATCATCCTTGGGCAAATCGTGGAATACAATTTTCTGATCGGTACCCGTCAACTCGATAATTTCTTTAGCAAAATCAAGTATGCTTATTTCATCAGGATTTCCAATATTTACGGGTTGAGTATAGTCACTCATAAGCAATCTATAAATACCCTCAATTAAATCATCTACATAGCAAAAGCTACGTGTTTGACTGCCATCGCCAAAAATGGTAATATCTTCACCTCGCAATGCTTGCCCGACAAAAGCCGGCAATGCACGACCGTCGTTTAGTCTCATTCTAGGGCCATAAGTATTGAAAATACGAACGATTCTGGTTTCTACTCCGTGGAAGGTATGATACGCCATTGTCATAGCTTCTTGAAAGCGTTTTGCTTCATCATACACCCCTCTTGGACCCACAGGATTTACATTTCCCCAATAATCTTCATTTTGAGGATGCACAAGCGGATCTCCATAGACTTCAGATGTAGAAGCAATGAGCATTCGCGCACCTTTTGCAAGAGCAAGACCAAGGCAATTATGGGTTCCTAAACTACCCACTTTCAGGGTTGGAATAGGAATTTTTAAATAATCTATAGGACTTGCAGGCGAAGCAAAATGAAGAATATAATCTAACTTTCCCGGAATGTGTATGTACTTAGACACATCATGGTGATAGAACTCAAAGTTTTTATTTGGCATAAGATGTTCTATGTTCTTCATGTCACCTGTAATCAGGTTGTCCATAGCTATTACATAGTATCCTTCGTTTATAAATCTATCACACAAGTGCGAACCTAAAAAGCCTGCACCGCCGGTTATCAAAATTCTTTTCATTTTAGATTGAGCCTATGCAATAATACTCAAATCCCATAGAACGAATCTCTTCTTTGTCATACACATTTCTACCGTCAAAAATGAGTTTATTCTTAAGAGAGTTGCCAATTACATCAAAGTCAGGCAACTTAAATTCTGACCACTCTGTAACCACAAGCAGAGCATCTGCTCCATCTACAGCTTCATAAGGTGTTTTAGCATAGATAATTTTATCACCAATCATTCTATGTGTTTCTTCCATAGATACTGGGTCGTATGCAATAACTTTTCCGCCTGCGTTCATTATTTTATCTACCAATACCAATGAAGGCGCTTCTCTCATATCATCTGTATTGGGTTTAAACGATAAACCCCACATCGCAAAGGTTTTACCACTCAAATCTGACCCTAAAACAGAAGTAATTTTGGTAAACAAAACTGACTTTTGATCATCGTTCACATCTTCCACAGCTTCTAATATTCGCATTGTGTGCCCGTTTTCTTTAGCTGTTTTTATCAATGCTTTTACATCTTTCGGAAAGCAGCTTCCACCGTATCCAATACCTGCATAAATAAATCTACTTCCTATTCTCGGATCACTCCCTATTCCCTTTCTTACTGCATTTACATCAGCCCCCATGATTTCGCATAGATTAGCGATGTCATTCATAAAACTAATGCGCGTGGCCAGCATAGCATTTGCAGCGTATTTGGTCATTTCTGCAGATGGTATATCCATAAAAATCAACGGATGACCATTCATAATAAATGGCTTATACACCTTGTCCATAGTTTCGCGTGCTTTTTCACTATCCACACCCACAACTATACGGTCTGGTTTCATAAAATCATCAATGGCAGCTCCTTCCTTCAAAAATTCCGGATTGCTCGCTATATCAAAAGGAATATCAGCTCCTCTGGCATTCAACTCTTCTTTTACTGCAGCTCTTACTTTTTCTGCTGTACCCACAGGCACGGTACTTTTGGTTACTATAACGCAGTACCCATCCATATTTCTACCAATTTCTCTTGCTACACCAAGCACATATTTTAAATCGGCGCTTCCATCTTCGTCTGGCGGAGTACCTACTGCTATAAATGCTACTGATCCACCTTTTATACTTTCTGCAAGAGAAGTACTGAAATGCAGTCTACCTTTTTCGTAGTTGCGTTTTACCATTGGCTCCAAACCTGGCTCGTAAATAGGCATTTTACCATTTCGCAGACCTTCAATCTTCTTTTGATCAATGTCTATACATACTACATCTGTGCCTACTTCGGCCAAACAAGTTCCGGTAACTAAACCTACGTATCCGGTACCTACTACTGCAATTTTCATCTATCTATTTTTGTAAAAAGTGTTGCAAAGATAGGTTTATTGTTTAGTCTTAAAAACTGACCAACTGCTTTATTGAATTGACAATGTGAAATAACCTTTTCATAATAAAACGTTTCTTTGCAAGTACTATGATAAGAAGTTTATTACTTGCATTTATACTTATTCCTTTAATCGGCCTATCCCAATCTT
>JBEAPG010000342.1:0-3046 GCA_041164545.1 Bacteroidota bacterium | reverse complement strand
TATCAAATCTTTTAACTCGCTTCGGTTATTACAACTGGTAGAGAATAAACTTACTCCAAATATGAGGAGCAAAATGGTGATTTTGTGTTTCATGATGTTTGTTTAGTGACTTCCAAAGGTATTTTAATTTCTAATTGCGCGGGAGGTAGAATATTCACAGCAATGCAATATTTATAAAGAGGCTCAACCCTCAAGTTTGTTAATGAGTATTAGCTATTTCACTTTTTTTGGCACATAGGTCGAAACGTGCCGCTCTTTTTTTTCAGGATAAATGTCTGCTATTTTTACCAAAATCATCGTTTCTTCCACTCCTCCAAAATCATCATTTTGAGCAGTTCCAAACGATTTCATAGTAGGCGACAGGCTCATATAGGCATTAAACATAGGAGGAATATTTTCTCCTCGTTCACGCACATACGAGTTTAAGACTTTGTATGCATCTTTATACTCTAAACCATTCATTTCCTGTGCAAAGTCGCTTATGTCATTCACTATTTTCTTTTCATGATTTGGATACAATAATTGCTCCGGATCCGGAAAAAAGTAGTTTACAAAGTGCATCAACGCATCTCGCGCTTCTTGATTAAAATCAGGATACATGGTTACCTTACCCGAGTAGTATTGAATATGCGGATTATCGACTACCAAAGCTCCAAGGCCATCCCATAAATTATCAAGTGCAAAAATTCCTTTTCTGGAACCTGCTTTGGGCTGAAAATTAGGCTGCACCCAACTTCTGCCCAGCTCTATGGTATAGGGTAAGTACTCTTTTCTAAATTGCTCCGAAAAGTGAAAGTAATGTCGCGTGCTAAGTTCAATAGGTTCTGTATTTGCAATCTTTGCGCAATCAATAAAACGATATCCGCCAATAATTTCTTGAGCTACCGGTGCCCATACAATCAGCTGCTCGTAGCAGTTTTCTGAAGTGTCAAATTCATCAATGTCAAGGGGCTTGCCTGTTCCGCCACCTGCACTTGCAAAGGTTACCTCGCGCAGGCGTCCAATTTCCCGCATTATGTTTGGGCTATTGTGGTGATTTACCACATATATATCGTTGTCCCCTTTATTTGTTCGCCTTACAAATCGCTCAGGCGTAAGTTCTGATTTTATTACTTCCAGCGGTACCGGAGGTGCTATGTAGTCTAAGTTTATCTCCATATCATCTATTGTCTAATTGGTACACTAAGCGTTTAATGTCTTGTGCCCAGTCTATATCTTTTTTAGTAGTGGGTAAATCCTCGGGCATTATGGCCTTGCCAAAAGTGATGGTAATGTGCTTGTTTTTTTGCTTAAACATTTCATTTACCAAGTATAACATTTCAATATTGGCTTTGATGCCAATCGCCGTCCTGAAATTACTTAATCGATAGAAAAAGTTGCTCAAACCACCTTCAATGTACACCGGTACAATGGGTACGCCGTGTTTTCTACTTCGGGTAACAAATGTCTTCTTCCATTCTAAGTCTTCTATTACTCCGTTTCGTTTTCGGCTTACTAAGCCCGCCGGAAATATCACTACCGATTCATCATTGGCCAGCACAGAGTCTACGTTTTTTAAACTCGGAACCGCATTTCTACCGTGTTTATTTACCCCAACAAAAATATCGCGGAGGTTTTCCAGATTAAGCAGAATATCATTGGCTATAAATTTAATATCGCTTCTGTAATCGGCAAATTGATCTACAAAAGCCATGGCATCCATACCTCCAAGTGGGTGATTAGCAGCAAAGGTAACGCCGCCTGTTTTTGGCGCATTTTCAATGCCAATAATTGTGGCCGTTATATTGAATTCCTTGATAACGTTTTTACAAAATTGAACACCTTTAACTCCTTTATTATCAGCAATTATGCGATTTACCTCGTCTTGGTGAAGTATTTTTTTGAGATAGGTAAGTATAAACTTAGGAAGTTTGCGGAGCAACGCTGGATTTTTATCTCCAATTACCTTTTCTACATCAATAAATTTATCCATTTCTAATGCTATTGCGAAAATAGTCGTTTCAATTTAATCTATATGACACTTCTGGCTTGAAAAGAAACTTGCTTAAAGGTAATCTAAGTGTTGTTTAGTTCGTTCGTCTATTGCGTCGCCGGTGTTTAACGTAGTAGCTGGTTCAAAAAGCATAATTTCTACTTCATTGTCAGCAATAGGTTTATGCACTACTCCTTTGGGAATAATCACGAATTCTCCTGGATTTAATACAATTGTTTTGTCTCTAAGGGCTATTTTAAGTTCACCTTTCATTACATAAAAAAGCTCATCTTCATAATCGTGCTTATGCCAAACAAAGTCACCCAAAAGCTTTGCTACTTTTACTTGCTGGCCATTTAATTCGCCAATTATTTTCGGACTCCAGTGTTCATTGAACAAGCTCAGCTTTTGCACAACATTTACTTTCTCTATAGCCATAGTGCTTGCGAAAATAGCTAATTTTGACGCGTAAAGAATGTGTCAACAAAGCAGGATGTTTGTGTGGTGCACTCGCCAGATGTAATGAAAAAGTACTTAATCATAGCAGCACTTACTGGGCTCGTTTTTGGGATTTCATGTTCCACCAAAACAGATTATACTTTTAATCAAGACATCGCCCCCATCATTTACGAAAATTGTTCACCTTGCCATAGAGATGGTGGTGCGGCCCCATTTAAGCTAACCACATACAATGAGGTAAACAGAAAGAGAAATACAATTCTACGCGTAACGCAAAGTGGGTATATGCCGCCTTGGCCGGCAGATCGCAATTATTCTCATTTCTTAAACGAGCGGTTTCTTACAGATAGTGATAAGGCTAAGTTAAAAAACTGGATAAACGGTGGCGCCCCAGAAGGCGAAGGAGAAGCGCCCGGCTTGCCGCTTTTTCCAGAATACAGTTTAATTGGCAAGCCAGATACAACGGTTTGGTTTGATAGCATTTGGATAAGCGGAGACAATAAGGATAAATTTTACATAGCTACTTTGCCTATAGAGCTACCCGAGCAAAAGTATATTCGAGCTATGGAGTTTTTGCCTAATGAAAATAATTTGGTGCATCACATGAACGGGCGT
>JBEAPG010000341.1:0-3049 GCA_041164545.1 Bacteroidota bacterium | reverse complement strand
TGGCCTTAAACCCTGAACTGAATTTTCTTCTCTTTTTGCTCATTTAACAATTCAAATTTATTAATCATCTGAACTGTCCAGTTTTTGGGGAGTAGTATAGTTTTTCAGGGCCGTGCATAGATGTAAAGCCTGCGTGAATGTATAAATTCTTTGCCTCAACAATATGGTAATACGGCATTCTTTCTAATAAATTGAGATGTTTCTTCCTTTCTATTTTTTTATCAGCCAAATAGCTTTCTACCGTGGCAGCACCTCCATGCACAAGCCAATCTCTATTCGGTATTTGGGTTCTAAGCCAATTCTCGCACCAAACATCGTGATTCCCTTTTATAAAAATGCAGGTGTACGTTTTATCTAGCTCAATTAATTTTTCAATAACCTCAGCAGATTCGCTCCAACCATCCTACGTAGTCGCCTAAAAAAATAAGCTTATCGTCCGTTGTAATTTTGGCACGTATAAGCACTTGCTCTAATGCCCGTGCAGCCCCGTGTATATCGCCTATTATCAATGTTCTGCCCATTTTTAGTTGAATTGAAAGACTGCTTTTTTATTAAAAAAAACTGCAGCAAATAACAAACTATGTTGAAAATAAAGAGTATTGATTACAACTTGAAAAGTAAAGATTACTTCTTTACAGTCATTTTCTTGGTGATTTTGCCACCATCAGCTTCAAGCGTATAGAAATAAACTCCTTCGGGATAGTCTGTTACATCAAGAGTTAGTGTACCTGGAGTTTGTAACTGTTTCACGTCTATGCTTTTACCTAGCACATTAGAAATAGTTAGTGTAGCTTGAGGAGAATTGAACTGAACTTCCACAAATGTCTTTTCCTTGGCAGGATTTGGGTAATTCTGGCCAAGTTTTGGGTCGTTTGCGGCAAAAGCCACTATAGACACAAAAAGCATTACAAATGATATGTGAAGCAGTTTACGCATTCTTTGTACTACAAAATTAGTATAAAATCTATGCCAAAGTAACATTCAGCTAATTTTTTTATTTGGAACAATAAACAGCGAAGTCTAACGTGTCACAAAACTTCTATTTTCTAAACCACATTTTGCCTTTTTCCAACTTAAGCGAAGTAGCAAAATTATTGGTAAAAAGGGCGCCTGTTCCCAAGCCTTGAGCCATTGAAATCGGGTATTTACTTACCCATTGCGCAATGGCATTAAGACCAATATTGCTCTCTAAGGCTGAGGTAGCCCACCAATCTATATTATGTTTGCGCGCCAGACTTACCCAAAGGTCAGCATTTTTTAATCCACCTATTAAGTTTGGTTTTAGAATAATGTATTGAGGTTTGATATATTGAAGCATTTTTTCGCCATCTTGTCCTATTTTTACTCCAATAAGTTCTTCATCTAATGCAATGTCTATTTTGCTTTCGCTGCATAACTGCTGCATTGCGTCCCAATTCTGTGCTTTTATGGGTTGCTCTATGCTATGAATTTCAAACCGTGACAGTTCTTTTATTTGCTCCAATGCTTCGGAAGGTAAAAATGCCCCATTGGCATCTAGCCGAATAGTAAGTTTAAAAGCAGAATATTGACTCCTTATTTTTTCAAGAAGTCTGCATTCTTTATCAAAATCCAATGCACCTACCTTAAATTTAATAACATCAAATCCGGCCTTTATTTTAGCCTCTGCTTCATTATACATCTCTTCTGCATTATTCATCCACACAAGGCCATTTACAGGTATGCTTTCAGCACCCTTTGTAAATGGAGTTTGAAACAGAGCGCCATCTTTAGCATTTAGGTCTAACAATGCCGTTTCTATTCCAAATTTTATACTCGGGTAAGAATGTAATTCGAGTTCCTCCAAATCACCGTTTATGCAAAACTCACCAAGAAATGAATTCAGTTTCTCTTCGTAATTCGGCACATCATCCGTACTAAGCAAATGCAATGGTGCCGCCTCTCCTATTCCGGTTTTTTTTGTTTTTAAATCCGTTAAATAGATGATATAAATCAATCTAGTCTTAAAAACATTACGCGATGTTTTAGCGGGTTTTATGAATTTGAGTTCGTGTTTTTTAAGCTGATAGGAATACATTTAGTAGTAAAATCGCAATAAGAACAATATAACAACCAAGAGGCTTCCTAAAGACAGAAACTTGAGTTGTGCATTGTATTGGTTTGCTGTTTCTGCCATGTCTAATTTCTTTAAATGTATGTAGCTTATAATACCTAAGGCTATGGGCGCTAAACTCAGATAATTGCGCAAGAAATGATGGACTAGAATAAATAACACAGCTACAACTAATAACATACCTTGGTATATGAGTGCTCCATCTTTCCCCAATTTGGATGCAAGTGTGATTTTGTTGGCCATTATGTCCTTGTCTAAGTCTCTAATATTGTTCACATTAAGCACCCCAACACACATTAAACCATAAGCAATTGCAGGAAACCATTGATACGAATGGGGTTCTTGTTTATACAAAAATGCTGTACCCAATACACCTACCATACCAAAGAAAATAAACACAAATACATCGCCTAAACCATAGTATCCATAAGCTTTTTTGCCTACCGTATAGCTTATAGCAGCAATAATAGAAAGTATACCTAAACCAAAAAACTGGAGCCAATACGTCCAATTATCGCCAAAGGCTAAAAACAGCAAATAAATGCCACTTGCTAATGACAAAGCCACTAAAAAGCCAATGGCAATTTTCATTGCGCCAGCAGAAATATGACCACCCGCTAGTTGTCTATCGCTCCTATGAGCGTCTGTACCTTTTACAAAATCGCCATAATCGTTAGCCAGGTTAGATAATATTTGTAAAAAAATTGCGGTAAGGCAAGCAAACAAAAAGATATTATGATCGAATGCCAATTGATGCAAAGTGCTGCCCAATATTATAGCCCCAAGTGCCAATGGAAGGGTTTTTAATCGTATCGCTGCAAGCCAATGTTTCACAGGGCAAAGATAAGTGCAGTTATTAAATAGATTTTATCCTATTCAATCACCCATTCATTATTACTGGTGTCGGCATCTGCTGTTTCTAAATTGGGGTCTAAGATTATCTTTTTAACGGGTTTG
>JBEAPG010000340.1:0-3053 GCA_041164545.1 Bacteroidota bacterium | reverse complement strand
CACGCGTATGATAGCAGTGGCACTTATACCATCGAGCAAAAGGCTGTATACAATAGTTGCGGTTTTACGCGTGTCAAAAAAAGAACGGTAGTCTATAATAAACCACCTAAATCTTTGCAATACCAAATAGCTATTGACACGTTTTGCGACAGGGTAGAACTTACCCTAACGGATAGTTTAAAATATACAGCAGATGTAGTTATAAATTGGGGAGATGGCTCGGTAGATTCTATTTTTTCTACTAAAAACAGCGTGCTCCTTAATGCGAAACATACTTATACCACGCAAGACACCTTTACTATTACATACCAGTTGATGGGTTTTGCCGCAGATACTTTGGCTAAAAATGCGTGTATGTTGCAGTACGACACTTCATTAACAATGGCTTTCATCCCACACCTACTAACGTTTGGCATTGGTATAATGCGTCTGGTAATTACTTAGATTCAGGCTCTAGCACATTCTGTTTTGGAGATTCGGCTTTTTTAAAACAAGAAAATTCGGAAGTTCATCACTTTTATCAGTCGTCAGACACTGTTTTACAGAATTCTTTTTTGCCTTATTTGGCCACAGCAAGTGATTCGCTTTTTCTTACTTCTGCCACGCTAAAAGGATGCACTGCCACCGATACTTTAGTAGCAAGTGTGCTTCCCAAGCCTACTATCACACTTTTATCTGATTCGGTGTTTTGCCAAAATCAACTGCCTGTGTCTTTACCATTTTCTGCACAATCTACGGGCACTCTAGATCGTATTTCTAAAATGCAAGTCAGCATGAATGGCATTTCTAGCTCAGTAAATGATGATCGCACAGACCTCAATATTCTGCAAGTGGGCACTTTTCCCGTTTCGGCCATTGCTACTACGATTTTAGGATGTACGGATACCCTCAACTTTGTCTGCACAATACATCCAAACCCACAAATTGCTGTGGCTGATACCACTTCGGTATGCGAAAATGACTCGATGCAGATAAATGTGATTATACAAACACCATACATGGCCCACCTGTATTGGACTGTAAATAATATCACACTTGATAGCACTACTGTACAAAGCTCTCAAAACAATGCGAAGCTTTCTGCTTTGCTAACAAAAAGCTATCATATTACACTTTCTGCTGTGTTTATTGCCGACATCAATGGCTGCGAAGACACGGCATATAGTATACTCAAAGTTGAAGAAAGTCCTAAAATCACATTTGCAACAGACAGTATTTTCTTTTGTGCAAACGATTCTATTCGCGTTCCTGTTTTTGTACAATCTAACTTAGATTACACCTTTTATTCCCAGGTTAATCTTCTTGTGTTAGATTCTCAAATTGTCAATGCTTCAAAGGATAGCTTGGTTTTAACACCCAAAGTGGGTGTTGGTTCGCATAGCATAACGGCAAATGCTAGCAATACGCAGGGTTGTAGCTCATCCGATACTTCTTCCCTAGTCATTAGGCCCGCTCCTCAAAATTACATTTCTGCAACTGATATTTGCGAAGGTGATTCCTTAGTTATTTCTATCTTCAATCCATTACCTCAATTGGAAACCGTAACACTTTGGGTTAATAATGTAGTAGATACATCCTTCTCTTTTGCAAGTGATTCTTTGAAAATAAGAAAAGGCTTTGCGCAAGGTACGTATACCCTGACTCTTATTGCCAATAACAGCTATAATTGTAAAGATACAACAGAAACTACTGCTGAAGTTTTGCCTAAACCAATTGCTCATTTGCTTTATAGCTACGTTTCTGGAAATAATGCTTCTTCCACATACTTGTTTACTGATAGTTCACAGTTTCACCGTTCATTTGCCCTCGATTTTGGGTTAGGTTTGGAGCAAACAGGTTCTCCATATACATCGTATCAAAAAACATTTTCTGACACTGGTCTTTTTAAGATTAGATTAATTGCATACCAAGGTAGTTTGTGTTCTGACACAGCATCTATAGAGTTAGAGGTAAAAACGCAAATTCAATTCTACTTCCCAAATGCTATTTCTTCAAATTCCGATGGATTAAACGAACAATTTATAATAGTACCTAATACATATATAAAGGAGTTGAATCTCAGTTTTTATACCCGTTGGGGTGAAAAAATAATGGAAATTTCTGCCATAGAAAACCTAAAAGACCAAATCAAGCTTCCTGAAGGTGTTTATTTTGTAGAAGGAGCTATAGTAGACATATTAAACAAACGGCACATTATAAAATCTACGCTAACAGTGTTAAAGTAAGCCAAAGAAATGGATTTTATGGAAGCCGCTCGATTGCAGGATGAAATGAACCAATTAGAAGAGAAGATGAAGAGGATGAAGTAGGTTTTTACTTAATTTCGTATGGTGAAAATACAAAATTTACTTCCACTTTTTGTTCTAGTACTTTCCGCGTGCGGCACCCAAAGCGTTTTTTATTCTGCAGGAACATCAGAAGCTCAGGTTTCTTTTCCTGACAATAACAAACAACTACAATTGCTTAATAGGATAAACCTGCGACCGACGGAAGTGGTAAACCAAGATTACTATGCTCCAAACCTAAACAATGGACTAAATGGAGCTTTAAATGGATTTCGTAGCGAAGTAGCGAATAGAAAATACTTTACACTAAATACCACACTAAATCAATACCAAGAAATTGGTGATGGTAATTTCCCGAAACCGCTTACTCCCGAACAGATACAAAATGCAGCAGGAAATGCAGATATTTTAGTGGTTTTGGAAATGTTTGACCAAGTGTATCGCGATGATTATCGCATTGAAATACGCAGGCAAGATTTAGGAAATAAAACCTATAAGGAAGTAGATTTTGTAATAGGTAAAAGAACCATCTTTTTTAAACTTGGATGGAAAACCTATAATGCAAAAACAGGTGCTGTAATTGATGAAAAAACATATGAGGAAGAATACTTTTATGAGGCAGAATCGTTGGAAAGAGTGAGAACTACTCAACTTTTAAATGCTAATTTTCCTCGTGAATTAGGAAACCTAGGAAGTAGATTTGGCAGTGACTATGCATCGCGCATTTCGCCTACCAATCATTTTACATACAGAACAATCTATACTTCA
>JBEAPG010000339.1:0-3054 GCA_041164545.1 Bacteroidota bacterium | reverse complement strand
GAGAACTTAGCATTTGTAAGTCTTTTTCTATGGTTTGGTGAATGAAAAAATTGATTTGCTTTATTCCTTGCTCCTTCCAATCTGTTAATCGCACAAACCAATCATCCAATCTGTCTATATCTGAAATGTGATTTGCTCCAGTAAACCGCACAAAACACGTAGGATTGGTTAGTCGCATATGCACAATATCCCGTCTTCCGGCAGTGTCGGTAATTGTATGGCCTGTCATGTTTTCACGGAGCATTTGGCATAATTCGCTGGTAGTAGATTCGTTATTGTACCAATCAGCGTGTCTTAATTCCACGGTAAGTGGTAAGTCTTTGGGCCACTCCTCCACAAAGCGAGCCAAATCCTCGAAATTATCAGGACCATAGTTTTCATTCATTTGCAAAAAAACGGTGCCCAATTTTCCTTTGAAATGGGAAATAGATGTGAAGAAATCGTCTAGTTCATTGCGGCAGTTTTTAAGCCTACGAAATTGACTAATCAATTGTGGCACCTTAGGAAAAAAAGTAAAATCGGGAGCGGACCGTTCATACCATTTCTCTACTGTAGCGGCAGGGAAAATACGGTAGTAGAACGCATTCATTTCAATGGAGTTAAACTGCGTAGAATAGTAGGTTAACTCATCCTTTGTGCCTTTAGGATAAAAGCCTTTGAGCTCTGTTTTTGCCCAACGAGGAGTACCTATAAACATTTTGGGCTTTTTAGATGTAAAACCGCTTTTAGTAAGTATTTCAGCGGTATCCGAATGGTCGGGTGGCAAACTTAAATCATGGATGGCAGGGTTTTCTACTTTACCGAATTTCACCGAACGAAGGTAGGCTTAGAAGTCAAAATCTAAAATTAATTGAAACATTTGAAACCGGATTTATATCCCGATTGGTTACAACAGCATCATTCCACTGTGTTTTTGAATCTCCTCCAACTTCTTCGTATCCGTTTTATCTTTGGGTGTACAAACCAATTTGAGCCTCATAGGCCAATGCCCACCTTGGATGAAATTCGTACCGCAATCCTGCTCCTCCTGAAACTTCGACACCAATAGAACTGAAATCAAGAGTACTGTATAGCCCTAGATTACGATTTTTAAGGTAGTAGTCTTCAGTTACGAAGGTAAGATCAGAAAAAAGTGTTGGTTTAAGTTTACCTGTTCCAAATAGTTTCTGATAACCAGCCCCAAAACTAAATTTGGATGCGTCTAAATTCTCAAAAGAATTAAATCCGGAAATGTTTCTTTCTTGTGTCCTATATTGCATATTTATGCGTAGCGCAGAACTACTCTCAATAAAATACTTGTATGTGATAGGAGAAATTACTTGCAAAAAACTCGAGCTCTCATCCCATACAGAATTAATATAGTAAGGCGTATGGGCAAGATTAATGCCCAACTCATGCTTTTTATGGTCTTGGCTTTTGCCAATAATGGTAAGCAAAATCAATGTCACGAATGCTAATAATCTCATTTCATTCAAAGGTTGCATTTAATTGTCTTAACGAAAAACACTATTTACGTATTACTATGCTATTTTGTCCATTAGGCCAGGATTTCTATTACCGCAGGCAAATTTAAAATTGCGGCAAGCACAATTAGCGACATATCGATAGCTCGACCATTAACAGATGTACAAGGAAATATCTATAAGACCGTGTTAATAGGACATCAAATTTGGATGGCCGAAAATTTAAGGACAACTGTGCTTGCAGATGGAAGTAAAATACCAATGATTCAAGATCAAAATGCTTGGGCAAAGATACCTGACCAACAGGATAAAATATTTTGTTGCTATGTCAATAATGACAGTGTAAGCAAAACAAAGGTACTTTACACCTATGGTGGCGCGATGCAAGGTTCACAGTTCGACAACAATGTGCACGACATATGTCCTGATGGATGGAATCTGTCCTCTCAAGAGGATTGGGGAGAACTAATTGAAAAATTGCGAAGTGATGGTTTTAATGGAAAAGAAGGCACAGTATTAAAAGCAAAAACTGGTTGGCAACTAGCCGAAAACAATGAAGATATTTATGGCTTTAATGGCGAAGCTGATGGAATTAGAAACCCCACATACGGAAATTTTTCAGACAGTTCAACACACGGAATTTGGTGGTCTACAAGCCTAAATATTGGTAAAGGCACCTCTACTGCATTTCAGCTGTACTATAATTATCCTTCGCATACTCTTGATCAGTGGCCTTTATCTTCAGGATTATCTGTAAGATGTATAAAAAATTAAGAAAATGGCAAGTATATATAGTGCATTGGTGATGTATGGTTTTAATATTTAAAGTAAAAAACTATTTTTGCCTAACGAACGTTAGTTTGCAAATGACAGAGAGAAAACGAGAAGTTATAGCAGAAGCGCAAAAAGTGCTTAAAAATAAGGGGTTTGCGGCCACTTCTGTGCGAGATATTGCAAAAGCCCTAGAAATGGAGCCAGCGAGTTTGTACAGTCATTTTAGTAGCAAAGAAGATATTCTTAAAATTACTTGTTTTGATATGGCTGAAAAATTTGAATTAGCCATAAAAGAGGTAAATGATATCTATTTCAATGCCGAAGAAAAACTTCGAATGGCTATTAAATTTCACGTAGAAATACTGACAGAAAACCTAGATTCAGCAATCATTTTTATTCGCGATTGGAGAAATCTGACAGGAAAAAGTTTGGAACAGTTTATTGCAAAAAGGAATGTTTATGAAGCGGGAATTCGCGAAATAGTTCAAACAGGTATAAACGAGGGCGTCTTTAACGAAACAGATAAAAAATTTGCAGCGCTTACCATTCTTTCTAGCGTAAACTGGATTGTAGAATGGTACAATGAAGACGGATCACTTTCTGCAGAACAAATTGCAGAAAAATTGAGCAATTTTATACTTACAGGATTAAAGAGAGATGAATAAATTTATATTGACTAGAATGCTAGTTGTTAATTTAAAAACAATGCCAAATACTTAAATTAATAGCTATATAATAAAAATAAAGACTTAAAAATATGTACGGAAACGCTTATATCGACCCAAATGACAATTTTGACAACCAAGAAGAAACAACA
>JBEAPG010000338.1:0-3054 GCA_041164545.1 Bacteroidota bacterium | reverse complement strand
CAATTAAACATTTACTTTTGACACCATGAACAAAATCCTAGTAATGGGGAGTGGAAGTTGGGCCACAGCCTTAGTAAAAATTCTTTTAGAAAAGGAGAATGTTCACGTAGATTGGTGGGTGAGAAGTAGTGATACTGCCAAACATATCAACGAAAAAGGGTATAACCCAAACTATCTGCGTTCTGTTCATCTTGACTTAAGGCGATTACACGCAAGCACAGACGCACAAAAATTGGTAAAGGACAATGATATTATACTTCTTGTAACTCCATCCGCTTTTTTGGCGGATGTAATTGAGCCCATACCTTCAACACTTTTTTCAGGTAAAAAGATAATTTCAGCAGTGAAAGGGGTAGAGCCAAACTCCCTGAAAATTGTGGGCGAATATCTATTTGAAAGTAAAGGTGTGGATTTGCAAAATTTTGGTGTAATAACGGGTCCATGCCATGCAGAAGAAGTAGCTCAAGAAAAACTAAGTTACCTCACATTTGCTAGCATAAATCCAGTTTTGGTTAACACAATGTGTGCGCATCTATCGTGCAGTTATATTAGCGTAACTCCAAGCGAAGATATTTACGGTACAGAAATAGTAGCTGTGCTCAAAAACGTATATGCCATTGCTGCTGGTATGTGCCATAGTTTGGGCTACGGAGATAATTTTTTAGCCGTGTTGGTAAGCAATGCTATCCGAGAGATAAAGCGTTTTATAGCCGCAGTTCATCCCATAGATAGAGACGCTGATGACTCTGCATATTTAGGGGATTTGTTGGTAACTGCTTATTCTCAGTATAGCCGAAATAGAACTTTAGGAGCTATGCTAGGAAAAGGATACACCTTGAAGTCTGCACTTATGGAAATGCAAATGATTGCAGAAGGATATTATGCCACCGAAAGTATTTTTAAATTGAACAAGACCCACAAAGTAGAAATGCCAATTTTGAACTTTGTATATAATGTTATTTACTTGCAACAAAATGTAAAAGAACAGGCTACGTTGCTTACTACTAAATTAACCTAATGAAAAAATTTCTTACCACTTTTATTTACACCAGCCTTGCTATTTTGTCTCTTGGCTATCTATTTAGATTAATGCATTGGACCAATGCGGATGTTATGCTCCAAGCTGGATTTTGGATGCATATTGCATCCTATATTGGCTATTCATTTGTTGTAACTATCAAGGATAATAGACTGATTTACCCATTAGGAGTATTAGTCTTACTTTTTGTTATTCAAATGTTTAACATCGAAATTGGGTATCAGACCTCGTTCGTTGGGTTCTTTGTTTTATTTATCGTGTATATAGGATTTCATTTAATTACGCCTAACTATTTAGTTGCCGGTGATCCAAAACCGATTCGTATAGCTGGTATTATTGCGCTTATCACTTTTGCAATAGCATCTATTTTTAAAATTATGCATTGGGCTGGTGCAGATATGCTACTAATTAGTAGTGTATCTACAATTGCATTTGTGCTGATGTTGCAAGGTTGGCTAAAAGGAAGGACAGTGTAAAAAAAATCCCTTTACACTAATGCAAAGGGATTTTTGGTATAAATAGTTTAAGTGATTTATGCAGACTGACTCACAGCGTAGTTCACTTCCATCCATCCGCCACCATTGTAGCACTCTATTCCTTGCGCCTGCAAAAATCCAGTAGCTTGACCACTTCTTCCACCGCTAAGGCAGCAAAGAATTAACGGGCCTTGCATTTCCTTAAATTCACTAAGGCGTTGTGGCACTTCGTTTAAAGGAATGTTGATTGATCCTGGTACGTTTCCTCCCATAAATTCACCTGGCGTACGCACGTCTACTATTTTAGCGCCGCTTTTTAATAAATCTTGAATTGTCATTAATTTTATGTTGTTTGTGTTTGTTTCTTTATTTGTTCATTCGTCCAATCATACAACTTGCATAGCTTTTAAGTTGTAGTAATAATCCATTTTCTTCTGTTGCTTCTGGATAACCCATTGCGTGCAATTTTGATATTAGCTCTTCACGAATAGAGTCCTCACTGTATTCTACATTTACAGTATCATTATCTATGTCAACTTCTACCTTGCTCACACCCTGTATGTGCATCAATTTAGTTTGTATGCTATTCGCGCAACCGCTGCATTTCACGTTTGCTACTTTTATTTCCTCGCTAATCATTGGTAGTTTTACAAGTGCTAATTCCAAACAAGGTATATAATGGGCAGAAATTTATAACACTAGTTGCTAAAAATACACCACCTAATATCAGCAAAACTATTCCTAATGTACCACTTACAGTTCCTGTGAAATACAGTATACCAAATATTATTGCTAAAATAATTCTAACAATTCTGTCTGTTGAGCCCATGTTCTTTTTCATAATTTTTGTTTTTTTAGTTTGAATGCGGGTGCAAAAGTATAATCGCAATTTAATTCAAGAGGTGATTAAGGTTACAAAACCAAAGATGAAATTACTCTTTTCTAAAAACGGGCAACCGCATATACTCTTTTTCAAAATGTAGGCTTTTGGTATAAAGCCAATAGAGTTGACTTCTAGCACTATTTCTAAAAATTTCCTCGCTTGCCTTCTTTGTGTTAAACTCGGCTAATAACTCTTTGTTTGTTTTGAGTATTTCAGCCGCTTCATCTTCAAAAACATAGTCGCTATACCACTCTTTTTGTTGCAAAACTGCATCAAAAAAGTTCCAATTGAAGTAACTGTCAGGAGCATCTGGTTCTAAAAGTTCAACAATAAATCTGTCTTTATCCGTACCCATTTTAATTATATAATCTCCCTTTCTAAATTGCCATTTTACCGTGTCGCGAACAAATTCTGTATTGTAATGACCATAATGTTTTTCATACGGATTTGGGTTGGTTTCAAAGTTTGTAATTTTATAGCTCATTACTTCTATGGTTGTATCCCTTTCCAATTCAATTAAGTTCACACCATTCCATTTTAACCTGTCTTCTACATCAACAAAGCCTCTTTTTAATACATAAAAATCGGGTTTTTCACGCATTACCTTAGGTTTCATTGCGTTATAAAAGGTCATGTCCCAGGTTTTTGGCTGGGTG
>JBEAPG010000337.1:0-3058 GCA_041164545.1 Bacteroidota bacterium | reverse complement strand
GTCAAAAATAGAGGTCTTAAATAGTTTATTAATTAAAAAATTGTTTATTTGAAAATTCTTTAGAAAACAGTGGAAGTGGAACGAGTAAAATTAGAACTAGAATTTGTTATTAAATCATCGCCAACTATTCTTTATCAGTATGTATCTACGCCTTCAGGGCTAGTAGAATGGTTTTGTGATGACGTAAATATCAAGGGAAGCAAACGTTATATATTCGTTTGGGATGGAGAAGAGAACGAAGCGGAACTTGTTAAAAAAGTGAATGGCAAGTACGTAAAATTCAGATTTAAAGACAATGACCCCGAAGAGTTTTTTCAATTTGAAATTACTAAAGATGAACTGACAGGTGATATAGGTTTACTTATCACAGACTGGGTAGATGCAGATGAGGAAGAAGACATGCGAATGCTTTGGGAAAGTCAAGTAGAAGACCTTAAGCACGCATTAGGCTTAGCCTAATATTTACTATCTATAGTTCCTTTATTATCTTTAAAAGACTGATACTCATCTCTTATTTTTTCGCTTGCTTGCTTAGCTTTTTCACCTATTAAGTCAAGGTATTCATTTTCAATAGGTACAAAATCTTGCAAGAAAACTTTGTATTTTTCTTCTTCACCTTTGGCCGCTAGACAAAGTAGAGCTTCTTCTTTAGTAGCATTTAAACTTTTGTTTAGTACATAGGCTGCTTTTATGCGCTGCACTGCCAATGAGTCTAGTTCGTCCTTTGTAAAACGATTACGCATATCCTTCTCGGCATTTCCTATTATGCAATCGCAAATGGATGCATCCCGCTCCTCTTCGCAGTATTTACCTTTAAGATGAGCTATATCGGCCATATTTTCTTTAAATGGACCGATTGACTCGTAGTACATAAAACCAAATACAAGAGCAATCACTACAAAAAATCCAAGTATTTTTGCAGCTATTCTAGTGGCAAACTTAAAAAGTAGGGCAATTACTGCCACGGCAATAAGTGCTGTTATTGAAAAATTCATATCAAATCAAAAATAGTTATTTACGCTGATTAACCAGCAAATCATAAACCTCCTTAGGCTTTATCCTATCGTCTATTAGTTTTCGTTTTTTGCTAATGAGATAACCTCTGGTTAAATCTTCTAAAAAGAAATCATCTGCAATATCTTGATTACTATATCCAACAGGCCAAGCAATTTTATCATAGTAATACATTATTCTAACCTGTTTTGGCTCGTCACCGTGATTAAGCGTAATAAGTTTTAATTGGTTCCCAAATTTCGTGTTCAACTTATTCAAGTACATTGTATCTTCTTCAGTTATTGTTTCTTTAGCCCAAAAAAACAAGTAGACCTGTTTACCTTTATACTCACTAAGTTTATGTTTTTGATTTAGAATATTGAAATACGAAATATTGGGTACCTTTTTTCCTATTTCTAGCTTATTGGAAAGTTTAGCATTTGGATCTTCTTTTATTATTACGTATTTCCCCGTACTTTCTATTGCCTCAAAACGATACTTTTTACCATTCCATTCAAAAGCATTTTTTTCTAACGTTGGAGTGAGGTTGTACAACTTATCAGCGATTATTTGACTTTTATATGCCCCCACGTAAAGCAAATCTGTACAGCTTTCATTATAAATTCCATTTACGTTCATATCTTTAATTCCGATTGTAAATGAGTCAGTTTCTGAAAGATAATCTGCTGAAATACAATTATATCGCTGCTCCCTAAAGCAAAAATTGATATCCGTAAACATTTTTTTACCACTGTGGTTTTTGTAGTGCTTGGATAGCATATTCTTATACGGAACATTCTCGCCATACTTAAATCTTGTCAACTTTATAGTATACGTTGCTTCTGGTACATTTTTATTATTCAACGTAATTTCAAATGACTCATCACGGAAGCTTAAGGTATCGGGCGGTCCATCATTGGTGAAATCAAAATCATTATTTCTATCTACATAAAAATACATATCGTTTCTAGACCTGCGAAAATTCCCAATAAGTGTAAGCACATAGCCCTGACTTATTGGATTATCTGCCCCAGAGAAATAAATATAGGTATAGCCTGTATCTGCTGTATTTTTCATATCAGGCAGTTTTTTTATTTTATACCAAGGCTGGGTTGTATCTATTTCAAGACCAAATTTTGTATACGGTTCTATGCTATCTCCTAGATATCGGTATACTGGCAAAATGGATTGAGATTTTTGAAAAGCATCGTCCTCTACCCTATTACGCGCCTCTATTTTGATACTTTGTCCAAAAACAGAAATCCCAATCAAAATGACTGGGATTCCAATTAATAATCTTTTAAATACTGATTTTATCATTCGGATTTGGTTACCGATTAATCTCTACCTGTTAGATATGAAACATAATATAGTAGTGTTGCTAAGGATCCAATTGCAGCTACTACATAAGTCATTGCTGCCCATTTTAGTGCGTCACGACTATCTTCCAATTCGGAAGAACTTGCCATATTTTTATCTTCAATCCATTGCAATGCTCGTTTACTTGCATCAAATTCTACAGGTAAAGTAATGAAACTAAACAAAGTAGTTAGTGCAAATAAGCCAACACCTACAGCCAATAAACCTGGGCCTAGAGTTGGAAGTAAAAGAATACCACCTAAAATAACCCATTGCATCCATCTACTGCTTACGCTAACCACGGGCACTAATTTACTTCTCATTGTTAACCAACTATATGCCTTTGCGTGTTGCACGGCGTGACCACATTCGTGAGCAGCTACTGCGGCAGCTGCTGCATTTCTGCGACTATACACCGACTCACTTAAGTTTACCGTTTTATTAACCGGATTGTAATGGTCTGTAAGTTGACCATTTACCGAAATAACCTTTACGTCGTAAATGCCATTATCAGATAACATTTTTTCTGCGATTTCTTTACCGCTTAAATTTGAAGATATTGGTGTTTCAGAATATTTCTTAAACTTAGATTTAAGTCTGAATTGAACAAACATACTTAAACCCATCACTGCTACCATTAAAAATATTTCCATTGTTTTCTCTATTTATACGTTTCAAAATTTACAAAAAGCATTCCATTTTATCT
>JBEAPG010000336.1:0-3065 GCA_041164545.1 Bacteroidota bacterium | reverse complement strand
AATGATAAAACTCAGCCCATTCCAGGTGCTTTTGTGCGATGGATGGATAAAGAAACAGGCGTATTTTGCGACGAAAACGGAAATTTTAGTATTGAACACCATCACGAATCTCCCTATTTAGTTGCTTCATTCGTTAGTTATAAATCTGACACCATTTTGGTAACCGATATGAGCAAACCACTTACTATTATTCTAAAAGATGAAAATGAATTAAGTGGCGCAGTAGTTCTAGGAAAACGAATAACCTACGGATTATCTAAACTAGACCCTAGAACAACTGTACTACTCAGTGAACGTGAGTTTCAAAAAGCGGCTTGTTGTAATTTATCAGAAAGTTTTGAGAATGCTCCTGCTATAGATGTCAGTTTTTCGGACGCTGTAACCGGCACTAAGCAAATAAAAATGTTGGGCCTCGACGGATTCTATACCTTAATAGGACGCGAGTATATGCCAGCAGTTAGAACCACAAATGCATATTACGGTCTGGGTTTGATTCCTGCAGCGTGGGTAGATGGTATACAGATAACGAAAGGGGCCGGAAGCGTGGTTAATGGGCACGAGAGCATGGCTGGTCAAATAAACATTGAAATGAAAAAACCATTTGGTAAAGAGAACTTTTTACTAGATCAGTTTGTATCAGAGGGCGGACGAGCAGAAACCGATTTTATGTATAGAAAAGACATAAATAAATATCTGGCCACTTCTGTATTTGCAAGAGCTGCGTTTAACCCACTGCAAAACGATAGGAATAATGATGGATTTTTGGACAACCCACTTGACAAGCAGTTTCAAGCTATGAACCGGTGGCAATTCAATACCAATATTGGATGGGAAGGTATTGTTACTTTCGGGCTGAATAATGATAAAAAACAAGCGGGACAAACCCTTTATCAAACAGATAATACAACCGGATATGGAATAACTTTAGACACTAAACAATACGATGTAGTAAGCAAGGTAGGAAAAGTGTTTAAAGACAATCCCTATAAAAGTATTGGTACCCAATTTTCGTACAATAACTCCGCATTTACAGGAACGTATGGCAGCATTTTGAACCAAAAAGTGTATGACACCAAGTCGTCTAATATATATGTGAATCTACTCTATCAATCCATTATTGGAAATACGTTTCACCAGTTTCAAACTGGCTTATCATTACTGTCGGATAATATTGAAGAAAGCTTTGAATCAGCCTATTTTAAGCGAACCGAAACAGTGCCGGGTGCTTTTTTTGAATACACATACAAACCCAAAGAAACGTTTAGCCTAGTGGGTGGCCTACGAGCTGATTACAATTTTATTTATGGGCTGTTTTTTACGCCACGAATTCACGGAAAGTATCGATTTAATAAAGATAAAACGGCAATTCGTGTATCAGCAGGAACCGGAAGAAGAACGAGCAATCCATTAGCACAAAACCAACAAATTTTCACGAGTAGCAGAAGCATTATTTTTATACCAACTGATTTGAGTTTACCCTATGGTTTGGAACAAGAAATAGCCATAAACTCCGGACTAAGTGTTGAGCATGAATTTAGGCTTACGTATATGCCTGCCACTATAGGATTAGACTTTTTTAATACCACATTTTTGCAAGAAGTAGTAGCTGATAGAGAGACTGCGGAGCTTGCCAAATTTTACAATATGAAAAATGGTACCCGCGCAAATAGTTTTCAAGCACAATTGGATTTATCTCCTGCTCGTCGCACCGATATTCGTTTGGCCTACCGTATGTTTGATGTAAACACGCTATATATAGATGCAGGTAGATTGCAAAAACCATTTGTATCTAAGCACAGAGCATTTATAAATATTACACAAAGCACTAGAAACAAGTGGCAATTTAGCAGCACCGCTACGTGGTACGGACCACAGCGAATTGCGGGGGTTTTTGAACTTGAAAATGGAGGTAATGACTTGCCCACTTCTCCAAGTTATTCTCCAAGTTTTATACTTTGGAACGGACAAGTAAGCAAACAACTAAAATCGAGTTTTGAGGTGTACTTAGGATTAGAAAATGCGTTAAACTATCGTCAAGAAAACCCAATTCAAGATGCCGCAAATCCGTTTGATAGTAACTTTGATGCAGGATTGGTTTGGGGGCCGGTTTTCGGGAGAATGACCTACGGCGGATTTAGATGGAGATTTAATGGAAACAAGGAACAATAAGATGGAAACGAGAGAATTTAAAATAGAAGGGATAACCTGCATGGGATGTGTAAGTACCCTCGAAAAGGCGTTGTATAGTAATACCGCTATTGAACAAGTAAGCATAGATAAAGAATCAGGCAGCACAAAAATCAGTGGAACCACACTACCGCATCAAGATATAATTGCAACTATTGTTTCACAAGCAGGAAATTATGAAGTAAACGGTGCAACAATTTCAGACAGCAGTGCGTCTAAAAAGAGTAATAGAAGTTACAAGCCGCTTATTTTAGTAGGTCTATATTTGTTGGGAGGAACACTGCTTATAGAATATAGCAGCGGAATGTTCCTTTTAGACACTTGGATGCCTAATTTTATGGCTGGCTTTTTTTTAGTGTTTTCGTTCTTTAAATTATTGGACATTAAGGGATTCGCAAGTGCGTATAGTATGTATGATGTAATTGCCAAAAGATGGAAAGCGTATGGATATATTTATCCATTTATAGAATTAGGACTTGGCATTGCCTACATTTTATATTCTGACAATCTGGTAACACATTTAATTACGGCTATAGTTATGTTTGTTAGTCTTGTAGGTGTGGTGCAATCAGTACTAAACAAAAACGAAATTAAATGCGCTTGTTTGGGCACTGGTTTTAATTTGCCAATGAGTTATGTCACAATAATTGAAGACGGACTAATGCTGCTAATGGCTGCCGCGATGTACTACTTTACAAGGTAATAAGTTGAAAAAAATGAAATATATATCCATATTAATAATAGCTCTTTTTGGGCTACTAAGTAGTTGCAAAGACGAGCCTATCGAAGTGCCAGAACCAGAGGTAAACGAAATGCAAGTTAACATCAGTCACACTTTTAGCAGCGAAGAGCTTATATTTTTTAATAAGGATTATACT
>JBEAPG010000335.1:0-3071 GCA_041164545.1 Bacteroidota bacterium | reverse complement strand
AGTTTCCAGTTGAATCGCAGACGAAGAACTGGAACCTCCCCCAATTTCGACAATACTTAGTATTAAACCATACAACTTTTCTGCCTCTTTATTCGTACCTTTTATCTTTTCGTAGTAGCTTAAAATTGCACTTTCAAAAAGTTGTTTTGAGCTTGTAGACTTTATACTTCCATAGGTATCAGCAATGGAAACGGCACTTTCTAGGTTATCATTAGCGTATTCTATGCCCTCAACTAAACGTTTAAATAACTTTTCTTTTTCCAAATCCGTCATTTTGGAGAGAAAATCACTGAGGGTATTATATCCTGCAGCCATTTTAATAAATGTTCTAAATTTATTGAAGTTGGTATGGTGCAAGAATTCATAGGTACTTTTAGCTTCCGTTTTGGTCATCATACGTTTGTACATACCCAAAAAAGTAGAAGTATATATCTCATCTTCGCTATAAACAATAAGCGTATAAATCTCATCAGCAGAAAATTTATTTAAACTTTTAAAACGTACTTCATCGCTTTCTTCATGCAGGTCATTTATTTCACGCACGTGTTTTAGGCATTGGTACATTAGTGCTTCATCTACACTATGTTCACCATTCAATTTAAACTTAGAGCGCATTTGAATTAAATAAGCGAAAAGGGTACTATCTTTCTTAGCTATATCGTGTGCTTCATCTACGGTCAATTTACCATTGTATATGTCATTGAGTAAGACGAACGAGCGAGTAGCAGATCCTTTCGTTTTGTATATGGTATATACTTCATGTGTTATTGGATTTGCAGATGCCTTAATGCGTTGATGTACGGTATTCCACGTATGCAAATACGTTTTAATTTTCATAGGAGCCACCCTAGCAACTTCGTCTAAAACACTAGTGCTAAATGGTTTATAATCTATTTCACTATAATGTCGAAGCAACTCTTCTGGTTCAGATTTGGCCGCAGCCATAAAAAATGGTTCAGCGACTGGTTTATCGATATAAAACGCAATTAAATTTAATGAGCCGAAAACGTTTGTCTTAAGTATGGATTCCAGTCTATTTACATCGGTAACTTGCTGTACACGTTCTATTAATTTAAATATTGGTCTGAAGTTGGTATAGTAATGGACATTTTTGCTATTCACTTCTTCGAGCAAAGAAACAATTCTTCTTAACTGATCTATTTTAGTTGCATCTGAACTCGCATAATCCATAACTATTTGATTTACAATGGCGTCTATTGTTGTTAAATACGTTTCTGTAGCATTTTGTGTCTGTATGTCTGTTTTTAGACTCACTTTTTCGTCTACCGAACCATCGTATGCATCTATCCTCTGCTGTTCTACAGAAATTTGAGTAATGTATTTCTCGATTATTTCATTAGCAAATAGACTATTTGTAAGTAGTACAAATGCGAATGATAGTAACCTAAGTCGCTGTTTATTCATTTATCTTATTAAAAATTTCCCAAAGTGTTATTCCAGTGCTCACCGAAACATTGAAGGAATGTTTCGTACCAAACTGAGGAATTTCAATTATTTGGTTGCAAAAATCGAGCAAATTCTCGTCTACTCCATCTACCTCATTGCCCACAATCAGAATTATCTTCTTATCTCTTGGTAAAATAACGTCTCTTAAACCTACGCTATACTCTACTTGTTCTAAGGCACAAATATGGTGTTCTGCGTATTGCTCTAGTGCTTGCTTGGTAGATTGAAAATATTCCCAATCCACACTTTCTTCTGCTCCTAGAGCGGTTTTTCGAATATCGCGGTGTGGAGGAGAAGCAGTAATACCGCACAAACATATTTTTTCAACTCTGAATGCATCAGAGGTACGAAAAATGGAGCCGACATTGTGCATACTTCTGATATTGTCTAAAACGACAATTATCGGTGATTTGGAAACTTTCCTGAACTTTTCAACAGTGAGTCTATTCAGGTCTTGGTTTTTTAACTTGCGTGTCAAAATTTTGGAAAAATTGAGTGCAAAGGTAAAGAAGCAAAAGGAAACGCCGCTAATGAAGCAATACGGCGAAATTAAAGCAAAGTATCCAGGTGCTTTATTGCTTTTTAGGGTGGGTGATTTTTATGAAATGTTTGGGGACGATGCTATAAAAGCTGCGCGCATTTTGGACATTGTGCTTACCAAACGGGCAAATGGCAATGCGAGCCACATCGAATTATGCGGTTTTCCACATCATTCTTTAGACAGTTATTTACCCAAACTTGTGCGATCTGGTGAGCGCGTTGCTATCTGCGAACAACTGGAAGATCCTAAAAAAACCAAGACCATTGTGAAACGAGGCGTTACAGAATTGGTGACTCCGGGTGTCTCGGCAAATGACAAAACTTTTGACAGTAGGAGTAACAATTTCTTATGTGCCCTATTTGAAAAAGAAGGTAGAATGGGCGTTGCTTTTACCGATCTTTCTACGGGAGAATTCAATGTAGCTGAAGGGTCTGCGGAATACGTTGAGCGACTTATAAAATCCATACAACCGACTGAAATTCTGCTTTCTAAAGCTTATCGAGAAAAATTCGACAGAGTGTATAGCGATGATTTTTACAGCTATGCTTTGGACAAATGGTTTTTTGAGAAAGAATATGCCAAGGAACAACTCAATCGTCACTTCAAAATTGAATCATTACGTGGTTTCGGGATTGACCATATGGAATTAGCCATAATTGCAGCAGGTGCTGTAATCCATTACTTAAACCAAACCCACCATACTGATTTAGAGCACATTAATAGCATTCGTCGTATAGACGAGCAAGCCCACGTATGGATTGACTCTTTTACTATTCGAAATCTTGAAATAATATCAAGCAACCACGCAACTGGCATTTCTCTCTTAGACGTAGTAGATAAAACAATATCGCCAATGGGGAGTCGGCTAATGAAAAATTGGTTGATTTTACCTCTTCTCAACTTGGAAGAAATCCATCAACGATTAAATACCGTTGAATACCTAATTACTGACCACAATTTACAAGAAAAAGTAACTGAAAAAATAAAGGAAGTTGGTGATTTAGAACGACTTATTTCTAAAGTCGCTCTCAAAAGAATTAGTCCCAGAGAGTTGTTAAATCTA
>JBEAPG010000334.1:0-3080 GCA_041164545.1 Bacteroidota bacterium | reverse complement strand
ATCGTCAGATAAATCATTTGCCGCAGGAGTTTTTATTTCTAGGTTATGAGGCTCAAAATACTCAAATAATCTTGTATAATTTCTTACCGCTGCATTTTGACCATTAAACTTATCATCCTTATTATAACATATAGTTATTAAGCTAGGATTAATCCCCAATATAAAAGACATCATTGATTTGCTTATATTTAAACCCATTGTTGGCAATACATTTGTAATACCTTCATCATAACAAGCAACGCTATCACTGGGACCCTCTACAAGAATCAAGTGAGAGTTTTTTAAAATGGACTTTAAAATAGGGAACTCGTCATTTTTTTTGTTATACAGGCCGAATAGAAAGTTTGTAGATTTGCCCTCATGCTTATACTTTATATCGCTTTTACCAGTTAGATCTCTGCCAGTAAAACCTACTATTCTTTGATGTCTGTCGAAAACTGGCCATACATATCTCTGGTAAAGCTTACCACTATGTGAAACCCCTCCTTGGAAAAAGTCTAAAGTTTCTTTGGACACCCCTCTATTTATCCAGTAAGAGTGTTCTGGCAGTAAATGTAGTAAGGAATCTTTAGACCAGAATTTTACCTGATTTTCATCATTAATGATGTCTAAATCCAAAGAAGCTATTTTATTTATAACAGTCTTGTCTGGTTTTTTGCCAGTCATCTTTTCTATCAGTATTTCGATAGGAAAGTTTTCATTAATAGACCAGTCTGTAGTCCATCCATTTTTTAGATTTATAGAAGCACCAGTAGGATTATCACTATTTCTATAAATTGGACAAAATTGGGCAAATCCAGAGTCATTTACGCTAGTGATTTTTATCCCTATTTCATCCAATATATCTTTTACTGAGTTCAAAGTATAGCCTCCCTATTTGAATTTTGATTACCATTTGATGAGCTAGCAAGAAGCTCAAGATATTCTTGTACAGCTCTCCCATCTCCACCATCTTCAAATCTAAAATTATTAAAATTTAAGTTTATCCAGTTAGAACAATATTTATTGTTTATCTTAACTGGATTCTCAAATTTCCAACCATCTCTACCAAGTTTTCTAAATTTTACTGGTATTAATGCATGAGTACCAAAACGTTCTACTGGCTGCTCTGCTTTTTCATCCATAGTTTTTTTCTTGATAAGTCCAACCCATGTTGAAAGCTGCTGAATATAATCACTCTCAGCTAGTGAGGAATCATCATCTTCTCCATGTCTATTTCGTTGCGCACCAAATAAAAATGCCGCGTTAGAATTTTCTTTAATATCGTCCTTGAGAATATCTAGAGTTCTAGCGATATCAAATCTTGCATGTTTAGGATTTGCCAATCCCTCTCCAGTAATTTTAAGATAGTCGAAAACGACAATTGCGGGATTATCTCTGCCAACATGTTTTCGTATCCATCTGCGAAAAATAGAGCGAATCTCGATTGCATTCATTCCAGGAATATAAACATGATGAAAATTATCAGTAGAAGAGCTTTCTTTTAAGACGGTTCTGATCTTATTAACTGCACTTCTGTCTCTAGCCCATTCACCGCTTTCAATTAAATACGGGTCTACATCAGCAACTAAAGCTGCCCAACGAAGTGCTTGTTCCTTATGCTCCATTTCTGTATCAAGATACAATACTGGAAGCTTTTTCCCATCAACAAAGTTTTCTTCAATTTGATTTGCACACTGTTGAGCCAAGCTAAGTAAAGCACCAGACTTTCCGTGGGAAGGTCTACCTGCAAAACAATAACTGTCTTTAGGTCTAAAACCTCTAAAGGCATCATTGAATGTAGGCCAAGGAGTTTTAATAACGTAACTTGCTTTATCATCATTCAAGGTTTCCTCTACAAGATTATAAGCAACTGTAGCAATATTAATCGGCTCATTTTTACTGATAATATTTTCACCATTTTCAGCAAACTTGTTCTCGATAGAGGACATGAACTCAGAAAGATTGCTTCCGCTATAATCCGAAGCAATTTCCGCAATCTCATTAGAATTATTTATTACATTGCGCTTAATCCTAAGAATTACTAATTCTTTAGCTGCATCAATAGTAGCTTTACTCGACAATGGAGTAAGCATCATATTGTCGATATATTCTTCTACATTTCCAGAAGACAGATTTATGCCACTGCTTTTACATCTAGCAGATATGATAGAAGCATCCAAAGATAGACCTTCTTCTAATAGGTTTTTACAAACACGGAATAAGCACCTAGAATCAGTATCTTTAAAATCCTCTTCACAAATAAATTCAGAAAATTCGTCCCATACGCTTTCTGAATTAAATATTAATCCAGATATAAACTTTCGTTCTAGTACTTTGTTTTGAGGAAGTTCTATTTTTTTCATTAAGTGCTAATATATGTGTTAAATTTGTGCTGTCAAATAGAAACTCCCGAAAACCGCAAAACAGTAATCGGGAGCAAGGGATTTCATTCCCTTTAGATGTTATAATAAAAGTTAGCTACTTCGCCAAGATCCTCGTGATAGAGAAAAGCGGTAGCCGAACGAATGTTGCCTACATAGCCCTTATGCGAATGCCAAGCATCTGGAGCGCAAAGAGAGGGTAGGATTCTAACCTTTACACCATTGTACTCCTTCATTTCTGTACCATGAAAATGGCCAAGGTGTGCTGTTCTAAATTTACAGTCAGAGAAGTTTGGATTTTCGGTAGCCATGAGTAAAGGAAGGTTTGCCGCCTTTTCCTCATTGCCGTGAGTAAATAAAATCAAATTTTTACCAAAAGAAATATATTTTCTTGATGTAGGAGAATTGTTGATTACAACGGCATCATTGTTACGATACCAAGCAGATAAAAATTCACCAAGATAAAAGCATCTTTCAAAATCATGATTTCCTGGAACAATGACAATTTCTACATTAACGTTGTTAGAAAGTTCGTCTACAATTTCCGATATCAAGCTGCAACCAACTTGAAAAGATTTTGGCCATCTAGAATCATCATCCTGTCTAGTACCTTTTGTAGTCATTCCAGATAGGCCTTCCGAATTAAAAAAGTCATTTCCAATTGGCAGGACAACTCTATCAATAGACTTTAAATCAACTTTAGAAATTAGATAGTGC
>JBEAPG010000333.1:0-3082 GCA_041164545.1 Bacteroidota bacterium | reverse complement strand
TTCATCAAGTCATTAACCAAGTAACCAATCTTCTGAGCATTCATCCCATTAGTTTTAATAAATTTATCTAATGAATAACCAGCAAAAGCACCATCAACACCCATTCCAGTTTTTCGGCCCATTTCATTTATCAATGAAGCAACAAACTCAAATTGCATCTCAGGAGTTAATCTAAATCTATAATCAGACTTAGCACCAGTTAAACTCATCCCAGCTTCAACAGTATAAAGCTTATTGAAATTATCCAAATTATCAATATCTCTTCTAGATACGAACATTCTAGTATTCTCTAACACATCGCCATCAGTACCTAAAAAGTCATTATCCAAAGATAAAATAACATCAGCTTTATCCAAAGCAATAGCCGGATACAAATCATTAGTATTATATGACTCTTGCCAAGCCATATTTCTAACATCATTATTAAAAGTATTATAAGTATAAATTTTCGTAGTAGGATATTTAGCAGCAAAGTCATTTAACAACTTAGCATAACTAGGAGAAACAACCTGCTCAGTCAAAATAGCAATCTCTTTACCAGAAGCATTAGCTTCATCCAAAGCTTTTACTATCTCAGCATCAATATTTTCCCATTTCATATCTTTGAAAGCAGGGAAATGCATATCAGTCTTTTTAGCAGGCTCTTTTAATCTACTTGGATCATATAAATTCAAAATAGTAGCTTGAGCCAAATTATTCAATTTACCTTGGTTAACCGGGTGTTCAGGATTACCATTAATTTTAATCGGTCTTCCTTCTCTCGTTTTAACCAAAATACCCCATGAATTACCATTCAAATTCAAAGTAGAAGCGTAGTAATTTGCAATACCAGGTTGAACAGCTTCAGGCTTAGTAGTATAATTAATAATTTTACCCTTATCCCTGTAGTCAGTACAAGCAGTAGCAGCAAATACACCAGAGGCAGTCATCAAAGCTAAAAACTTTCTTCTTGAAAATGGATCCATTTTATCCAATTCAATCGGTTGATCTTCACCATGAGGAAATTCCATCTTTTTAGCATCTACTACATCCTGAGACTCAGGATTATTCAACACATTCAAACTTCTCCAGTATTTATTTCTTTTAGCATTTCTTTTAGTCTCTTCATCAGCTTGAAGATTAAAATACTGCTCTGGATTTTCAATCTTTGGTAAAGATTTTACTTTACTCAAGTTTTTCATTTCATTATTACTCATTTACCACTCCTTGCATTTCTTTTCACTGCACCAGGATGTATCTTCACTTCAAACTTCTTATTATCTTCTTTCGAAGAAAAAGTCTTAGAAAGCATACTAATCGGCTTAATCGAAAATAAGCCACCCACAAGCATTCCGCCTGTAAATTTGGTAAAGAAACTTCTTCTATTATCTTTCATAATTTTTCAATTCTTATCTGTGACAAGCATTACAATTTTCTGGACCTTTGTTGATCTGATCCGCTATCTCAGGCATTCTCTCATGTGCCTCTCTGTGGCAACTCAAGCAATTACCCATAGTAAACGAATGCACCTGCTCAACCTTCTCCATCTTTCTTACATCGCCGTGGCAATGAGCACAATCAATTCCCTTATTAACATGCACACTATGATTAAAGTACGCATAGTCAGGAACCTTGTGAATTCTCTTCCATGGAATCGGCTCCCCTTTGTCATAATACTCTTTCAGCTTTTTAATCTCAGGACTATCAGTCTTCACTATCTTATGACAGTTCATACAAGTCTCAGCTGGTGGTACCATCGCATGTCTAGTCTTCTCCACTCCAGTGTGACAATACTGACAATCAATGTCCATTTCTCCGGCATGTAATTTATGAGAATAATTAATCGGCTGGTCTGGTTGGTATCCCAACCCATCTCTTTCTGCTCTTGACACATAAAAAGTCAATGCGAAAGCCATTAGTATTACCACTACAGTAATTGGTAACCTAACTTTTAAAGCATAGTCTAAAGCTCTTTTATTCACTTTAACCTACCATTTGTTTTCTAAAATATATACTAAACCCAAATACTTTTTTCAATTTTGCATTTAAAATTTTGTAAATTTAAAAAAGAATAAACAAATAAAACAACAATTTTATAAAAAAAACATGGAATAATAATATACGACAATTAAAGTCCTAATCTGCTCTACGAGCTTAAATCAAGAAATTTTAATAAATTAAACAACAAAATTATACTAATTATTATACTAGTTCCTCAAAAAAAATTTCACTCAAAATCATATTAAAAACAAACCCACCCACATCCACAACTTCGGAGAAGTGAAATATTAATAAAAAATAAAACCAAAAAATTATAGCTTTGTAGAAGCGACGTAACAATAAAACATCCACCTTCGGTAGGTTCTAATTAAACAACCACATCCCCAAAACAAAATAAAAACCATACACTTTATATTCACAAAACATACTCTAATTTTGCAAAAAAAATCAATTTTCTTCAAGTCCTACTTTACAGGGAGGATTTAGGAGGGGTTAACACACGAAATAACAACAACTTATGTAAAAATATATTCATCACATTTTTAAAACCATGCAAAAACAAAGCAAACATAGATTTCTACGCACTTTTCATTACAAATGCAACTAATAGACAATTAACTATAACAAAACCAACAAGAAAGGAGAAAAGAAAAAAAAGTACAAAATCAAAAAAACGTACAAATCAATAGAAAAATAAAATCCACATATATTATAAAATAAAAAAACACGCCAAAAGCGTGTTTTTATAAAACTAGTTCATTGACATATTAAATTACATTCTAAAAATACCAAACTTAGCATCATCAATCGGAGCATTCAAGGATGCAGAGATCCCAAGAGCCAAAGCATTCCTCATATCAAGCGGATCAATTACACCATCATCCCAAATCCTAGCAGTACTATAATAAGGAGTAGCCTGATATTCATACAAATCTAAAATAGGCTTTCTAATCTCATCAATCTCCTCCTGAGATAACTTCTTACCTTTAGCTTCAAGTTGTTTGACTTTCACTTGAGCTAAAACATTAGCCGCCTGCTCCCCACCCATTACGGAGATTTTACCAGTAGGTAACATCCATAAGAAATTAGGGTCATAACCACG
>JBEAPG010000332.1:0-3085 GCA_041164545.1 Bacteroidota bacterium | reverse complement strand
CTTTAAAAATAGAATGTACATTAGGAAAAGTTGGGTTTTCAATACCTACCGAATCTCCCGCATTTAACAATACATTGCCAAGAATATATAGCGATTGTAACGAACCAGATACGATAAAAATTTGTTCCGGACTGCATTTAATATTTCTGCTTAAATTAAGATAGTTTGCTATTGTTGCTTTTAGCTGTTCATTTCCGGCTGAAGGTGAGTAGGATAGGCCTGAAAGATTAATATTTCTCCAATATAAGTTAGATAGATTTTTCCATTGACTTACAGGAAAAATATCCAAAGGGGGCAATCCTGGCCGAAATGCCACGCTTTTATCATCGGTGCTATTAATTAGGCTAACATTTGACAAAAAGGATTTTCCAATTTCTGAAAGTTCTGGGTAATTATGGTTGGCTTCATTATCCAATCTTTCAGGTGTTTTTGCAGTGGTCTGAGATATGATGGTGTGACCAGCTCCTGGTTTTGCCTGTACATATCCCTCTAGTCTTAATATCTCATAACTTCTAATTATTGTGCTTCGAGACAATTTTAGCTTTTCTGCAAGCAATCTGGTCGGCGGAAGTTCGTAATCCGAAGGTAAATCTAAATTGATAATACCCCTTTTAATCGTCTCATAGAGCAACATGTACAGCTTTCTTTTCTCAGCCAATGAGCTGTTTTGCGTTTTATGCTGGTTGTATAGTTCTATAATTCGATTTAGTAGCATTATAAAAATTGGTATCTATAAAAAGAGATAATTGGTGTGGCGAATGTAGGTGTTTATTTTATTCCTTTGAGAGGTCTCAATGAAATATTATTGAGTTTATAATTTAAAAAAGACGCAACAATGAAAAGATTTTACACATTATTAGGCTTGCTTTTGGTGGCAAGCTATGGGCTTTTTGCTCAAATTATCATTAACGAGGTTTTGTACGACCCTTCTAACAATGCTCTTGAAGGAGACGCCAACGGGGACGGAACTTACGATCAAGAAGGTGATGCATTTATCGAGTTCGTAAATACTGGTTTCACCAACTTTGATATGAGCGGCTATGAGATTTGGGATGATACTACAGGTTCATTGGTTTACACCATTCCATCTAACACCATTATACCACCACAAGGATGCTTGGTGGTGTTTGGAGGTGGCACACCTACAGGCAGTTTTGGTGGAGCTATTGTATTGGCTGATACGGGTACTGCAGGATTAAGCTTAAACAACTCTGGGGAAGTAATTGCTATAAAGGATGCCTCAGGAAATGTAATACTTACTTTCGATTCTGATGCATTGTCTAATAATCCTGATGAATCGTATACCCGAAATCCAGACATTAGTGGAAGTTTTGAGCAACACGCAACTAATACTTCCTTGTTATTTTCTCCAGGAACTAAAATAGATGGCTCAGCCTTTAACACGAATTATGCTAAAGACATAACTTTTAGTGTAAATATGGCGGATTACACCGGAAATTCATTTACCCAAATGTATGTAAGTGGAGATTTTAACTCATGGTGTGGTAATTGTAATGCATTAACGGATAACGGTAATGGCATTTGGAGTACTACCTTACCCATTTCAAACGACTCAATTGAATATAAATTTACGATGGATGATTGGACGATTCAAGAGGAGTTTACTGGAGGTGAATCTTGTACCAAAACTACTGGAGTTTTTACAAACCGTTTTGCAGTGCTAAATGGCGATATAACGTTACCTACTGTTTGTTTTGCTTCTTGCAATATTTGTACATCTCACTCGCTTGATTTACAAGGTATTTTAGACTTTACTACTCTAGCAGCAGGCAATTCAGGTAAAGCTGTACATGTGGTTCCAAGTGCTGATATTGCTGATTTAAGCATTTATGGCATTGGCGTTGCAAATAATGGAGGAGGCACAGATGGTCAAGAGTATACCTTCCCTGCGATTTCTGTTTCTGCTGGGCAAAACATATTAGTTGTAAGAGATTCTCAGGCTATGGCTGACTATTTTGCAGACTGCTGGAGCACTTTTGATGTTGTAATTACGGATTTAGATGGAGCAATTTCTCAAAATGGTGATGACGCAATCGAACTTTTTTACACGGGTGCCGTAATCGAAACTTTTGGTGATGTAAATGTAGATGGAACGGGCGAAGCTTGGGAATATACGGATGCGTGGGCTTACAAAGAATCTGGTGCTTGGATTTATGGAACCCCAGATTGTACTGATGGAACTACCACAATTTACGATGCAGATTGTATATATCCTGCTTGTCCTGATATGGAGGTATTAGTGGAAACAATAGTAGTAACCGGAGAAGGAGGAGCGACAACCATCTCTGTAAACGATGGAACACTTCAAATGAACGCTGCTGTTTCTCCAGCTAATGCTACCGACGCATCGGTTACTTGGTCCGTAAACGACGAAAATATAGCTACAATTGATGCCAGCGGATTGCTATCTCCTATCAGAAATGGTTCGGTTAGTGTAACCGCAACTGCCAATGATGCTAGTGGTATTTCTGGTAATGCTACCATTACTATTACCAATCAAGTTACCAGTGTAGAAGATGTTTATTCTTCTTCTATTTCGTTGTATCCAAATCCTGCTCAAAATATATTGAAAGTTATAACCGCTGCACCTATTAGCAGTTATATTATCTATACAACCGAAGGCAAAGCAATGTACCAATCAGCATTAGTAAACAATCAGATTGAAATAAGTCAATTACCAGCCGGTATTTACTTTATCGAGCTTAAAATTGACAATTTAACCATTCAAAAAAGGTTTATAAAAAACTAAATCAATGATTTTGGGGCGGCGAAGCCGCCCCAAAATTTAGTAACTTCAATAATTTATAAAAACAAATGAAAATCAGCCAGTTATATTTTGGTGTGATGCTTTTTGCGTCCTTATTTCAAGCTTGCACAACCGACGATGTTCAACCTATTGGAGGTTCGGGAGCAGCAATTGTGTCTATAAGTGTCGATAAATCCGCCATTTTCGAAGATGCCGGTAAAGCAGTTTTAACTGCATCGCTAAGTACAAATACTACCGAAGATGTAACGATAAGCTTGCGATTTACTGGTACTGCAACTATTTCTGCAGATTATAGTG
>JBEAPG010000331.1:0-3091 GCA_041164545.1 Bacteroidota bacterium | reverse complement strand
ACTTTTGGTTTTTCAGTTTTTCCATTGCCCTTTTTATCATCATCACCTGCGAAGGATAATGCAGAAAAAGAAAGCATTAATAAAGTGATATATGTGATTCGCAATAACATTGTACTGTAAAGTTAACAATGCATTATGCTGTGTCAGTCTATCCGATTGAGAAAGGGGAAATGTGAGTTGATAAACGGTCAACTTGTGTCATTAGATGGAAATGAAAAGGGGTCTTGCGACCCCTTTTGCGTACTAAAAGCTAAGTTTTACGAAAACTATCTTACCGAATATGATTCATTAAAAACCAAAAGCGTGCCAAGACTTAATATATGACAATGCGGATGGTTTGTATAGACCTTATCGCTACGTGCTCGCCTTGAATCTTTGCAGGTTCCCATTTAGGCATGTTTTGGAATAGCTTAACTGCTTCTTCTTCAATGCCTAAGTCTTTATGCGAACACTTAATAACTTGTATGTCAATGAGTTCGCCAGTTTGATTCACCACATACTCTAGCGTAATTCGAATCTCTTTTGACTCCTCCAACAGGTCGGTTTTTATATTGAAATGTCTCTATATGTATTTGTTTAGCTTTTTTACACCTCCTGGAAACTGTGGAAGAATGTCTGCATGGTCGTATATTTTTAAGGACGAATTTTGCTGCTCTTTAGATTCCTCAGCTACTTGATGATTGTGTAAGATAGTGTCCATTGGGTTGTTCATTTCTTTTGTGCCTAAAACGAAGGGAGTATCGTTTGTTTCAGCTATAAATTGAAAGGGATAGACTTTTGCAGTTGAAAGTAGCGATACAATGCTAAAAGCGGCGATAAACATCCATTTGTTATATTGGCAAATGTTGATGGATTTAAGATTGAAATTGTTCATTGGTTGTTTTATGAGAATACGACGCAAAGGGCTAAAAATAAGTTACTGGATTTCGAATATATTTTATAAAACGCTGAAAATGAATTACAAAAAATTAATAGATCTGAATTTTTATAGGTTGTTTCAATCGGATATTAGCAGGCCTTCCTCTATGTTCTGCCGGTTGCCATTTGGGCATACTGCTGTATAATCTTCTGGCTTCTTGTTCTGCTCCAAGTCCTGGGTGAGAGCAGCTAAGTATTTGAATATCTGATATTTCACCATTTTTATTAACCACGAATTGCATTACCAGATATACTTCTTTTGCGTAGTCAAACATCTGATCTGTAATTCTATAATTATCTCGTATATACTTTCCCAACTCTTCAGGACCTCCCGGAAACTGTGGCATAACATCAGCAATATCGTCCATTATAAAAGACGAATCAACTATTGGATTAGTCGGGATATAAGGCATAGGTCTTGGAATGGCGTTGGAAGGAGAAGGAATAACGATATCCTGTATATCAAAGAGTTTTTGTACGAATTTGATTGTTGCTATAGGATTAAACATTACCGCTTCAATCTTTTCTACTTTAGGCGTTTCTTCTTGAACAATGGGCTCGTTTTCTATTTCTCTATAGGTATATGCCGAATCAAAGAAAACATCTTCTTTTTCTGGCGGAATAACAAATGAAGTGTTGTAGCCCATTTCTAATACATAATTTACCGCTAGCAAAGCAATAATTATCCCTACTTCGAACAGAATAATTCGGTCAGGACCTTTTCGGTTTGTTTTTTTCATTTTGAGTTATTTTTATGTGTGAGTATAAAAACAACATCAAATTGATCTCTAAAACGTGTGTTGGGTTAACGAAAAGCTAAGTTGGTTTAATGTGCGGGTCGATATTTAACTTAGGCCAGGTGTTTATACCTTTCTTTTACCAATGTAGGAATAGGGGTCGGTCTGCCTTCTTCATCTATACGAACAAAAGTGATTTGGGTATGCACAACGACGTCTTCTTCTCCCGTATACACACTTACTTTTCTTGCTTCTATAGCAAACGTAATGGAGGTATTTCCGATTTTGATTACTTCGCCATAAATACGAATGAGGAAACCTTCCTTTACTTTACGCTTAAATACAAGTTCATCCACTTTTACAGTTACCATATTTGGTGTATAGCATAGGCTAACAGCCATAGAGCTAGCTGCCTCATCTATCCACGCCATCATTATTCCACCAAATAAATTGCCGTGTACGCCAAGATCTTTGGCCATACAAATATGGGTTGTAATCAATTGCATTGCGGCAAAGATACAGGATTAACAAACGGATGAGTACTTTGAATCATCAATTAAAAGCAATGAACTATCACGTTAAATTATTAATACAGCGCGAAATGCCTTAAGCAGTCTTTAAAAAAGCCAGCCTACTTGAAACCCGAAAGGTATACTAGCTGTTGTATGCTGTCCTTCCTTCAAATTTCGATATAGAAGACCATGAGAATAAGAGTACCAATCAGGATCTGGAGTTTTATTATTTCGAAATAGAGTGACATTACTTTGAGATACACCCATGCCTAAAAAAACATCGAAAACTATGCGATTAACAACTTGCTGATAGCCAATTTTAAGGTTTATAGTACCAGCTTGATGAACCAAACTTATAGTATCAGTAATTATAGTAGTAGGGTAATGGTTATAAGTGTTAAATATGGCGTCGTATTCTCTTGTCATAAACCTGCCCTCTAAGCTAGCATAAAACCCGTGGGGTGCCATTTTATTAAAGTATAATTTTTCTTCTAGTGCTATCGTATATCCAACGTTGTTTTGGTCTGACAAATAGTATTCAAGCGGCAGCATATAAGCCGCACTAAATTGGCTGGTGAATTGATTACTTGTTCTATGTTCAATCGCAAATTCAACTCGAGGATCTTGTTGGGTTATTGCACTAAATGGTCTTGTTTTAACTATGTTATTATATGGAGTTAAGGCGTACGTTTTGCGGATATTATAATATAAATTTCCATCTGAAGAATTGATTAGAATATTTTTGGGATAGGTATACCGCTTTGGGTTTGAATTATCTACCAAAAATCCGGCTGCCGCTGGAATTGCATAAAACGGTAGTCCAATCCAATTGGCATAATATGCAGCGGAGTTTTTAGACCAAATTCTTAGGTTGTCAGTAGTTGAATCCCTTATTATTTCCACTTTAAGTGGTATGCTACTGCG
>JBEAPG010000330.1:0-3105 GCA_041164545.1 Bacteroidota bacterium | reverse complement strand
AGATAAAATGCTGACGATTTGCTTGCATATATTTGACAGTAAGTCTGTTGTAAAAAATGTGTAGGTCGCAGTCCAGTATGAATGAAAGGACTAATTTTTTGACTTTAGAAAAGCTAGAACTTTACTTTGCTTACCCAATCTCCTCTAAAATGCCAAGATAATTGACATACCGGGCTTCGTTTATTTCGCCATTGTGCACCACCTCTAGCACTTTGCATTGCGGTTCTTCTGTGTGCAGGCAGTTGCTGAATTTGCAGCCTGAAAGCAGTTTTTTCATTTCCGGGAAGTAGTGCGAAACCATATTCGCTTGCAAATCAACAATACCAAAGTCTTTAATACCAGGTGTATCTATAATTTTACTGCCGTTTTCTGCTACAAACATTTGCGCGAAGGTGGTGGTATGCTTTCCTTTATTGTATGACTTTGATATGCTTCCTGTTTTTTGGTTGCTATCAGGTATCAATTGATTGATTAAAGTGGATTTTCCTACTCCAGAATTGCCACTTAGCAATACGCATTTGCCTGTGGTTAATTCTTTTATTTCTGCACTATCCTTTTCATCTAAAAAGCTCACCGAACGTATATCGTAGCCAATTTCTGCATAAGTTTGGAGTAAGTAGGAGCGATGTGCATTTGCTTTTTTTGAATCTAAATCGCTCTTATTAAGCAAAATACAAACTGGAATATGGTAGGCTTCGGCAGTTATTAAAAACCGATCAATAAAACCTTGAGGTGTGTAAGGAGAAGCAGGTGTAACAATAAGTAACGCCAAGTCCACATTGGCTGCAATTACCTGATACTGTTTAGAGAGTTTATTGCTTTTGCGTACAATATAATTATCTCTGTCTGCTATATCTTTTATAAAAAAGTCTTCCTTATCTCTTTCCAGATAAACTATATCGCCTACCACTACAGGGTTGGTGGCCTTACTTTCTTGCTGACGAATTATACCGCGTAAGCGTGCCTCTACTTCTACACCTTCGTACAAAACTTTGTACCAGCTGCCAGTAGATTTGCTTACAATGCCCTTCATTTTTAAAATACTTCTGATACTACCGCCTTGGTAGAAGAAGAAAAACTCATGGTGTAGAAATGCAGTGCAGGTACATTATGAGCGTATAGCTCTTTGCACTGCTGTATACACCACTCTATCCCAATTTGCTTTGCGGCAGCATCGTCTTTTGCTTTTTCCAATTCATTGCTCAAGTCTACAGGAATGTCCATATTAAAAATTTTTGGAAGCGTGTAAAAATGAGCCTTTTTTGTAATTGGTTTTATACCTGGAATAATTGGAACATTGATTCCTGCTTCACGACATCTTTTTACGTAATCAAAATATTTCTGATTATCAAAAAACATTTGAGTCGTGATAAACTCGGCCCCGGCATCTACCTTTCTTTTTAGAAACTTCAAATCAGATTCGATATTCGGCGCATCTATGTGTTTTTCAGGATATCCAGCTGCACCAATGCAAAAATCAGTAACCGTAGGGTTTTCTAATTCTTGATCTTGGTACACACCATTATTCATATCTGTAATTTGGCGAAGAAGGTCTAGTGCATTGGAATTACCATTTTTTTCAGGAGTAAAACTACGTTCCTCCCGTAAATTGTCACCACGTAGCGCAAGTATGTTTTGTATGCCCAAAAAGTTAAGGTCAATTAATGCATTTTCTGTTTCATCTTTTGAGAAACCACCGCAGATTAGATGTGGAACAGCTTCCACGTGGTATTTATTCATTATGGCAGCGCAAATGGCCACAGTACCTGGTCTTTTCTTGGTGCTTATTTTATCGTAACCTCCGTTTGGTCGTGGTCTTAGAATGTACTCTTCTCTATGGTATGTCACGTCCACAAATGCAGGTTTAAACTCCATCAAAGGATCTATAGCATTATATAGCGACTCTATACTTTTTCCTTTCATAGGAGGTAATACCTCAAAAGAAAATAGCGTTTTATTGGGATTTAAATATTCGGTAAGCTTCATTGTTATTTTTTAAAATTGAACTTGAAGTTCTATTATTTCTGTGCCTCTCTTTATCACCACAGGTATTTTATCTCCCTCATTTAGTTCTCCCAGGGCTTTCATATAGTCTTGCATATTGGTAATTGCTTTACCATTCATTGATAACACAATATCGCCTTTTACTATTCCTGCATTTGCCCCAGGCTTTCCTTCTTTTACTCCATCTATACGCATTCCTTCACCATCATATACATAATCCGGCATTACACCCAAAGTTACTTTAAAGCTCATTCTACCTTGGCTTTCATCTTTAGTCTTAGTAAATTCTACTTTACCTTGTTTTTCCATTTCGCAAAGCCATCTGCTTATGTATGAAATTACAAATGCTTCTCCATTTATATTTACTATTTCTATATCGTCAGAAGGTTTGTGGTAGAAAGGATGCTGTCCTGTAAAAAAGTGAACAGCGGGTATATCTTTTAGGTAGAATGATGTGTGGTCCGAAGCTCCGATGCCACTCTCGGTCGTTTTAATATTTGCGATTTTTTTCTCGCTATATTTCACTTTGTCTTTTACTATATTCCAAGCTGGCGAAGTACCTACACCATTTATAATCAGTGTTTTTTGAGTAGAGTCTAGATGTCCTACCATATCCATATTTACCATGTAGTTGTACATTTCAAAAGGTAATTTATACTCTTCCAAAAAGAATTTAGAACCTAATAAACCCATTTCCTCAGCTGTAAATGCTACAAATAGATAGTTGTTGTTTGCATATCTTTTCTTCTTTTTCTTTATGATTTTAGCAAGTTCAATCAAAGCTGCAACGCCACTAGCATTGTCATCAGCACCGTTGTGTATCTCGCCTTCCGTTTCTGCAAGCGAATTGCCGTTTTCTCCATAACCTAAGTGGTCGTGGTGCGCCCCGATTACTACAGTATTAGTAGATCCATTGTCAATGTATCCCACCACATTGTTTGCCATACTTGAGAGTAGAAGGATGTCAATGTTTAAACTAATATATGGAGTTAACTTGTCTGATAAGTCTTTATTTACAAACAAGATAGGAATGCCCAAATTGCTTATGCTCTTTGCTAACTCACCACTAGGAAAATTATCCTTATTAGCAGAGTAATAAAT
>JBEAPG010000329.1:0-3119 GCA_041164545.1 Bacteroidota bacterium | reverse complement strand
AGAGCATACATTTTCGAGCATTCGACTACTTATCCAATCGGAAGTTTGCCATTCAACAGAGCTGTACCATTGTTCAACTTGAGGTATTTCTAAATTGTACATTTCTGCAATTTCCTGAACAGAAGATTTGCGTTGCATTACCGTTTCATTGGCTAGCGAAATGCAATCGCTTAGCGGTAGCAGATACTTGGAGTTTTGAGTTAAAAACGAGTCAGAAGCTACAAAAACAAAGCAAGGCCACGGACTTATACATTCGCCAATACGCTCAACCTTACCTTGGTCTACATAAGGTTGGGTCATAAATTTTTCCCAAAGTAAAATATCTGCGTTTCCCTCATTGAAAGCCTGAATGGCTCCGTCAATATTACCAACCGTTTCGAAATTGGATTCGTCGATTGAAAATCTATTTTGTTCGGCTAAAACATACGCCATGATATGGCTGCCACTTCCAACTCTGCTTCGTGCAAACTTGGCTTCACCCATATTCCTTTTACTCTTAGCAAACGACATCGAAGCGTGCACCCCCCAGATGAGAGGCGATTTTACAAATTGCTGTACAATTCTTGCTTTGCCACCTTTATGTATATGTGCTACTATGCCTTCGGTTAAAACCAATGCAAGATCCAACTCGTTGTTTTCAAGCTTTTTACACATAGCGCCACTGCCCCCTTTTTCATCAGACCAATCTATCTCTAAGTCGTGCCTTGCAAATAATTGATTTTGTATTGCATAATGCCAAGGATAGTTAAAGTGTTCAGGAACTCCTCCGATTCGTAAATTTTTCATTAGTACGCTAATAATTCTGATATGGCTGCACTCACTTTTTCCGCATTTGGCAGTGCTACTTTTTCTAAGTCTTTATTCAATGGAATAGCTGGAATATCCTTGGTTCCAATGCATTTTATAGGTGCATCAAGATAGGTAAAACACGTTTCCTGAATTTTACCCGCTATTGCCTGCGCAAATGAATTTGTTAGGGTTTCTTCCGTAAGTACAATAACTTTTCCGTGGCGTTTTACACTCTCAAAAATGGCATTATCGTCACAAGGGCTTAGGGTCCTTAGGTCAACAATTTCAATATGACCACTAAAGTTTTCGGCAGCATTATGCGCCCACCAAACACCCATTCCATATGTTATTATAGTCAGCGTTTCGCCCATTTCCACTTTTTCTCTATCTGCTTCTAAATGAATACGCGCTTTACCTAATGGTATAATGTAATCCTCATCTGGTTCAATAGTTTTAGCACCTTCTGTGCCTGGCACCTTACTCCAGTATATGCCCTTGTGTTCGAACATTACTACAGGATTTGGGTCGTAAAATGCACCTTTCATCAGGCCCTTCATATCAGCTGCGTTGCTTGGATATACAATTTTTATTCCCTTAATAGGAAGAATGGATGATTCTACCGTGCCGCTGTGGTATGGGCCACCACCGCCATAGGCACCTGTTGGTATACGTATAAGTGCTTGCACTGGAAATTTTCCTCCAGACAGGTAGCTGCTTTTAGATAGCTCCGTAACCAATTGATTAACACCAGGCCATATATAATCCGCAAATTGCACTTCTACAATCGGCTTGCATCCTACAGCACTCATACCTGCTGTACTGCCAATAATGTATGCTTCTTGAATAGGTGTATTAAAAACGCGATCTTTTCCGTGTTTATCGGCCAAGGTTGCTGCTTCTCTAAAAACTCCACCAAGTCTATATCCCACATCTTGCCCGTACAGAAGAGCTTCCGGGTGTTTCTTCATTAACTCATCTACCGCGTGTAATGCAGCGTCTACCATTATTGTTTTTTCACCATTGGCTGGGGTTCTATTTCCTTCTTCAGAAATAATCAGAGTTGGCGCCAATACAAAGTCCTCTACGCTATTCAAGTCAGGGTCCTCAGACTTTACGGCAGCTTCAAATTCCGATGCGATAAATGAAATAGCTTCTTTTCGAATTTCATCAATTTGACTTTGTGTAATTCCATTTTGTAAAGCACTCTCAATTATGTACTGTATAGGGTCATCTTTTTCGTGAAGTTCCAAATCATCTCTATACCACTCTTTTCGCACTCCTGAAGTGTGATGACCAAGAAGTGGTACTTTAGCGTGGATAAGCATTGGTTTCTGGTTTTTTCTTACCCAACCAAAAGCTTTCCCTACTTCATCATAACACTCATCAAATCGATTTCCATTTATGCGAATACGTTTAATACCTTTAAAACCGGATGCAAATTCATATGCATCCATGGCTCTCATTTCGTCGCCACTTGCAGATATACCCCAATCATTATCTTGTACCAGGTAAATAATGGGAAGTTGATGCAAGGCAGCCATTTGTAGTGCCTCAGATACTTCTCCCTCAGTCATAGAACCATCACCGATTGAGCATACTACTATGGAATGTTTCTCATTTTCTCCAACTAGGTCATGTTTTTTTAGATATTGTAATCCGTGTGCTATACCTGTAGTAGGAATAGCTTGCATACCTGTAGCACTGCTTTGGTGTGCCATTTTAGGTTTATCTGCCTCCTTAAGCGAGGGATGAGAGTAATAGGTTCTTCCTCCAGAAAAAGGGTCGTCTTTTTTAGCAATAAGTTGAAGCATCAGCTCATATGGCCGCATACCTATGCCAAGTAACATAGACTCATCTCTGTAATAGGGAGCAACCCAATCTATTGGTGTAAGATGGTAAGCAGCAGCCAGTTGAACAGCTTCATGTCCTTTAGAAGTGGAGTGTACGTAAGTGGTAATAGTTCTATTTTCGTCATAGATATCAGCCATAGCTCTTGCATTAAAGATGTCACGTAAAACGCGTACATAAAGGGCCGTTTTTGCTGATGAGGTTTTAGTTTGCACGGAGTGATATTTAATAGATTGCAAGTTTAATCCTAAATTTAAGATTAGGAAACCGATATACCTTTAATATTATCTTGTAACTTTGATGTCTACTACTGAACTATGTATTCCATAAACTCAAAAATTGGTAGATTAAATTGGTGGCAAAAGCTTTCCGGTGTTTTTAGCGATAAAATTTACAAAGTAGAGCAAAACAAGGATCTCGATTTTTATAATTTAATACTGAATGAGGTACCACAACTTATTTGTATAAAAAATAAGGAAGGG
>JBEAPG010000328.1:0-3121 GCA_041164545.1 Bacteroidota bacterium | reverse complement strand
CAAAATGTGGCAAACGTAATAGTAGCTGATGTACAAACTTCGAATGGAGTAATACACACAATAAATAAGGTAATTCTTCCATAAATAGTAATAAATAATGCAATGAAAAGCTCGGTCATTCCGAGCATTTTTTGTTTTGTATATGTCAAAAATAGACCCCAATAAGAAGCTTAATTAAACCACAATATTGCGGATCGGAAAGGGTTATAGAAACGTAAGTTTTAGCTTTGCTGAACTATCTTTATCTTTACCACCTCGAAAAATGAAAAAAATACTTTCGCTGGCATTGGTTTTCTTTGGATTTATAAGTTCATGTTTCGCTACCCATATCTGGGGTTCAGAAATTAATTATCGTCCGTTGAGCACAGGGTCTTCTAAGTACGAGATTAGTGTAAAGTACTACAGATATTGTGGCGGTGTAGCGGTGACTGCCAGTTCATTTACGGTGAAAATTAGATGCGCAAATGCTTCGGCGAGCACCCAACTAAGTATGAATTTGGCCAGCATTAGGGATGTAACATCATTAAGTGCAATTTCGGGTGAATGTACTCCAACAAATACGTATGGAACAGGACAGGGATTGGAGGAACATACCTATTTAGATACCGTGGACTTTGGTACAGCTCCGTTTAATGCATATGCCAGTTGCGGCGAAACAAGAATTGAATTAGAAGCTTGTTGCCGTAATTCAACCATAAATACCGGTGCAGGAAACGCCAATTATCACAATTACGCTTCCATTTTTTTTAGCAACTTTTCTGAAAATACGTCAAGTTCTGCTTCCCTTCAACCGTTGTGGAAGGCAATGGTATATAAGCCTGTTCGCTACTATAACAAGCAAAACAATCCGGATGGAGACTCACTAAGTTTTGCTCTTGTTAATCCCCTTTCAGCAGCAAATACTACCATAAACTATAGCAGTGGATTTGCAGCAGACATTCCGGTTCAGATGTATTATTTTGGTAGCTTTAGTTATCCTTATAGCAATCCAAACTTTTCTACTCCTATTGGCTCTTATTTTAATAAAAACAATGGTGATTGGATATTTACACCAGCCGGAGCTAATAATATTTCTGTATATGTAGTAGAGGTAACAGAATGGAGAAAGGATGCTAATGACTCAATGAGAAAAGTGGGTGTAACCCGCAAGGATATGACTTTCGAAATTTCAAATTTTGGCAATTACCAACTTTTTGAAAATATAGCGAATAGTGGACACTCGTGTATTGGAGAAAACAGCAAATTTACTTTTGAAGCCAAAGATAATATAACTACTGCTGTAGCACCCAAAAATGCAGACTCGCTAGTTGTTGAGGTAATTTCTGACTATCCTGTTTATTATCAACTTGATAGCACAAAGTTAAATGCAGGAACACGCATTTTTGGTTCATTAAATTGGAATACCGATTCGTTTACCTCCGTTCCGCCTTCATTTGATGTTATAATTCGTTTACACTCTGGCAAGTTGTTCTATCTTCCACTATTTGACTCACGTAGAATTACCATAAACAACTATCCTCGCCCTAGTTTGGAGACTTCCATTAATAAATTGAATTGTGGTATGGTAGAAGTATCAGCAAGCATCGACACATTTAACAACAACGAAAGCATAGTCAGCTATGAGGTTTCAAATACCAACGGATCTGTATTAAAAAGCGGATTTATTTCTTCTGCACAACCTAAAGATACGTTTCAGCTAAATGTAGCTGGAACCTACTATATCGGCACCACAAGTTCTTACGCCTTAGTCTGTGAAACTACGGTCATGGACACGCTTGTACTAAGTTCAAACGACGTTTACCCATTGCCACAAGATACAGCTTACCTTGCCTGCTATACAAACCAACAAATATTAAACGTAGACCCAAAGTGGATGCAAGCCATATGGAGCACTGGTGATACGGCACACAGCATTTCAGTTGACAAAGATGGGACCTATAAAGTAAGTCTGTTGGATAGTTGCGGAAATGAATTCGATCACCAGTTCATTGTTGAATTTAGATCTTACCATCCTGCTTTGGATGATACAATTATTTGCGTAAATCTACCGGTGAATTATACCTTAAATCCACTCACTAAAATGAGTTGGATATGGCCAAATGGAGGCAATACAAAGACATATACAGCTACCACCAGCGGTTTAAAAATTCTTCAACTTTATGACAGTTTGTGTAATTACACATTTACCGATTCTTTTTCAATTGCATATAAAAATAAACCTGTTGCCAATATTCCAAAAGCTTCTGAAGTGAGATGCGATGACAGAAATGTGAAAGCAGAAGCGGTATACGACCCTACTTATACCTATTTGTGGAGTAATGGATCGGATTCCAGTTCTTCCATCATAAAAAATCAAGGGTGGTATACTGTAACCGTGAGTAATGAATGCGGCAATAGCAAGGATAGTATTTTCATCATTCAGCGTTTTTCTCCAGATATTGATTTAGGAAAAGATGTGATATTGTGCACGGGCGATTCTACTTCTATTGGTGTAAACTATAATGTCAACTATACCTATTTGTGGAATGATGGAGTAGCCAATTTTACCCGCGTAGTAAAAACTGAAAACCAGTACATACTAAGTGCTACCAATGGTTGTGGGACAACACCAGATACTATAGACGTATATGTAATAGATGCACCCAATGTAGACTTAGGGCCCGACACCGCTATTTGGGAGTTTGACATTATAAACCTCAAAAACAGAACTCCAAGTCGATTTGCAACATACAAATGGTCTATTGGCAGCGAGTCTGACAACTTGGATGTGCGCCTAGCCGGCACCTATTGGCTGGATGAAACCAATAAGTGCGGAACGGATAGAGATAGTATAAAAGTGAGGTACAAAGTTGGGGTAAATGAGTTAGCCAAATTAGGCATTAAAGTATTTCCAAATCCAGCTAAAAATGTACTGTACATACAAAGCCAAAATGGGGAAGCAGCAACCATTGGTATCTATTCTATTTTAGGAGAAAAAGTATTGGAAAAACAAATGGAGGGTGTTCAAAATACTTTAGACATAAGCGAAATAGCTCAAGGCACTTACATTTTAAGAATAGAACAAGGCCAAAACTTAGTTTCCCAATCTATTTTAGTGGAGTAAGTTTATCAATTAGTTTTG
>JBEAPG010000327.1:0-3124 GCA_041164545.1 Bacteroidota bacterium | reverse complement strand
GCTATAGTATTTCTAACTAAATCTGGTTACAATTCCGATACAAAGCAGGTCGATAGGCATTTAGAATCAACCACGCACGATGATAATCACAATCACAGTGAAGGGTCTTCACTGATTGCTGATAGTCAAATAGAATTCCCCAAATCTGAGTATGATGCTGAAATAGATGCTGCCCTTGCTTCTATAGCGGAAGGTAAAAAGGCAGAGGGCATGCCTATGCCGGCGGGTATTTTAGATTTACTTAAGATTTCAAGACAGGATACGAATAATGTGAGAGCGAACTATTACTTGACATTGTTTGCCATTCAGTCTGGGCAATTAGAAAAAGCTGAAAAAAGATTAGAAAAATTAATACTTTTGCAGCCCGAAAATCAGAAGTATCCAGAAATGCTTGCTGAGGTTCAGTCAGAATTAAACAAATAAAAACATTTTAATAATAAAGATATGCCAAGCGGTAAAAAAAGAAAGAGACATAAGATTGCGACTCACAAGCGAAAAAAACGTCTGAGAAAAAACAGACATAAAAAGAAAAAATAAAATAAATTCTGAGAGCAATGGCCTACGATATGATTATAGACGTAGGAACCGACGGAGAAAGAATAGCTCTGCTCAAGGACAAGAAATTAGTAGAGCTCCATGAGGAAAAAAATGACAATAATTTCCTTGTTGGAGAAATTTACTTAGGTAAGGTAAAAAAGATTATGCCTGGCCTAAACGCTGCTTTTGTAGATGTTGGCCATGAAAAAGATGCTTTTCTGCATTACCATGATTTGGGGCCAAATATTAGGTCCTGGTTAAAAATCACTGAAGAAACTCTTAGCGGAAAGCGCAAGAATGGTGATTTGACACATTTTGAATTAGAACCAGAAACCCTGAAAACGGGTAAAATTGGTGATATACTAAAGCGTAATCAGCAAATTCTTGTTCAAATAGCAAAAGAGCCCATTTCATCTAAGGGTCCTAGACTAACCACAGAAATTTCTCTAGCTGGTAGATACTTTATCTTAGTGCCTTTATTTGATACAGTTACTGTTTCTAAAAAAGTAAGTACGAATGACGAGCGCAAAAGATTAAAAACGCTTGCCATAAGTTTAAAAACGCCTAAACTTGGTTTAATCTGCAGAACTGCGGCTGAACAGAAAGGAGGGCAAGACCTACACAAAGATATTCTTGAAATTCAGCAAAGATGGAGCGATATTTTTAATTTGCTTCCGTCTGCTGCACCGCGAGACCGCGTATTGGGAGAAGCACAAAAGAGCTTTGCTATTATTAGAGATTTATTAAGCTATGACTTTTCGTCCATAGCAGTAAATCAAAAATTATTATACGAAAACTTAAAGTCTCATTTAGGTTCAATAAACGATCAGCTCCCCAAAATTTTAAAATTATATACGGGAAAGGACAGCATATTTTCTCAGTTTGGAGTTGATAAACAAATAAAATCTTCATTTGGTAAAACAGTTTCTTGTTCTGGTGGTGCTTACCTCATTATTGAACATACCGAAGCGCTTCATTCAATAGACGTTAATAGTGGAAGTAAACAAAATAGGTCAGCTAATCAGGAAGAAAACGCTTTAGCGACTAATCTGGATGCAGCCCACGAAATTGCACGACAATTAAGACTGCGAGATATGGGGGGTATTATTGTAGTTGATTTCATCGATCTGAGGTCTGCCAATTTCAAGAAGCAATTGTTTAATACGCTGCAAGTGGCAATGGAAGAGGACAAAGCAAAGCATACCATTCTCCCGATGAGTAAGTTTGGCTTGATTCAAATAACCAGGCAACGCGTTAGACCAGAAATGACAATTACCACCGCTGAAAAGTGTCCTACTTGTCACGGCACTGGTACCGTAACAACCAGCGCTTTGATAATTGATGATATTGAAAAGCATTTAGATTATTTATTGTCTGTAGCAAAACATAGTAATTTAAAGTTAGCCACCAATCCATACATTTCCGCCTTTCTAACAAAAGGGCTGCCCTCATTTAGAATGAAATGGTTCTTAAAGTACAAGAAATGGGTAGAAATAATATCTGACATTCAATATGGAATGGTAGATTATGATTTTCTTGACAAGGATGGCGAAATCATTGATTTAGCTAAATCATAATGGCCATTAAGTTTGTAGTTGTCGGGCCAACTAAGGAACGTTTCTTTCAACAAAGTGAGCAGGAGTACCTGAAAAGATTGGGGAAGTATTGTAAGTTACACTATGTTCAATTACCAGCTTCTAAGAAAACCGAAAACAGAGAGCTATGTCTCAAAATGGAAGAAGAAGGTTTTTTGAAACAAATAGCTGAAACAGATTATCTAGTGATACTTGACGAGGCGGGAAAAGAATTTTCTTCGCGCAAGTTCTCTAAGAATGTAAATGATTTGTTAGTAAACCAACCCAATGTGGTTTTTGCTATTGGAGGTGCTTTTGGGTTTTCGGATAGTGTATATCAAAGAGCAAATGATAAATGGAGTTTATCGTTGCTAACCTTCCCGCATCACTTGGTTCGCACAATATTTTTAGAGCAACTTTATAGGTCGTTTACTATACTCAACGGAGAAAACTACCACAACGACTAATCTAAAAAAAAGACCAGATTTGGTTATTTAAAATTTGAATTTTGACAAACTTTGATATGTTTGCAGCGTTTCAAAAACGATAGGGATGGGAAGAAAGAAAAAAGAAAAGCCAGAAGATAAGAAAAAAATGGGCAGGCCGCCTACTAAGCCTGTCACCAAAAGACCTGCATACTATGTAAATGTAAAGGTGAATAATTCTATGAATTACTCCATTACAAATGTACTCATTAGCAAGGATACCATTGCAGAAGTGAAACAATTGATTTCAAGGTCTCCACAAGAAGTAGAATTGTTGGGATACTGGAACGGGAAAGATTACGATCCGGTTCCAGAACTAGAAGAATTTATAAAAAGCAGAAAATAATCATCTTGATTAGATAAAACATCAATTAAAAAAGAGTGCTCTGCACTCTTTTTTTTATGCATTCAACAAAGAAATATACATCTCAATTCTGGTTATTGTGCCTTAGCACGTTGCTGTTTTTTATTAGTTTCAACATCATAATTCCAGAAATGCCAGACTACCTATCCTCGCTGGGAGGGGCT
>JBEAPG010000326.1:0-3129 GCA_041164545.1 Bacteroidota bacterium | reverse complement strand
ACCTATTTTATCCAATAAATCGCTAAAATTTTCGGCACACGACCAAGTCAATTCAACTATCCGTTGATCACGACTTATAAGTTTTGCAGTAAGTAATTCTGGGTGATTAGCTAGGTGAATTAATTCTCCATCCTTCCACTTTTTGCTATTGCCTATTATACATTTCCACTGCACTCTACCCGTAGCATTGAAAATCTCTTCGTAGTTCCCTGGCAATATCGGCTCTAACAAAAGTACTTCAATTAAAGCTCCCGAATCTCGGTTAAAATACAGTCGAGCTGGAATAACCTTTGCATTGTTCATTACCAACAATGTATTTGAATCGATATATTCAGCTATTTGCTTAAAACTATCTTGCTGAATTTCACCGTTTTGAAACACCAACAACTTCGACTCGTCACGTTTGCTCAACGGAAACTTGGCGATTCGTTCTTCGGGCAAATCAAAATAAAAATCTTTTTTTACAATAGATTTCATATTGCTTGATAGCGTTTGCCGGGCAGCGTAGTTATACAATTTTTCATTTCAAGTTCTAACAAGGTCATTGCCAATGTGCTGGAGTTAAACCCAGAATTAGCCATCAATTGATCTACCCCCATTTCTCCATTTTGTCTTATAAGGCCCATCAAAACTTCTTCTTCATCACTTAATTCTATAAACAACTGGCGCTGAGATTGTTTTTCAATTTTGACGTCCCAATTCATCAATTTCACTAAGTCTGCAATGCTTTCTATAACATGTGCTTTGTTATTTTTAATCAAGTAATTGCATCCTTTGGAATATTCATTGCCAATATTACCAGGCAAAGCAAGCACATCTCTATTGTATTGATTAGCCAATTCTGCGGTAATGAGCGAACCGCCTTTAAGCGCCGATTCTACTACGATTACCGCATCTACCATACCTGCTACTATCCTATTTCTTTTAGGAAAATTTTCTCTATCTGGTTTAGTACCACTGGTAAATTCGGTTAAAACAGCTCCACCTTGCAATACCATATCATTGGCTATTTGGGTATGAAGCGCCGGGTACAATTTGTCTAAACCATGAGCTACAACCCCAAATGTATTTACCTGATTTTTAATACATTGCTTATGCGTATGCACATCTACTCCATAAGCCAGTCCACTTACTACCGTGGCATTATGCGGTACTAAATCTTCTATAAGCTGGTTTACAAATACCTTACCATACTCGGTCATTTTACGTGTTCCTACTACGGCTATACATTTTTCGGGAGAAAGATTGGCATCCCCTTTCACATACAGCATAATCGGACAATCAGGTATATTTTTTAACCTAAAAGGATATTCTTTATCCAAAAAAAAGAGAGGACGAATATTTTTCTTTTCAATGAACTCCACCTCTTTTTCGGCTGCAGAAAAGTCGTTGAAAGAAGCAATGTTTTGAGCTATTAGCTCTCCAATGCCTGGTATTTTTTTTAAGAATGTTTTTGATTTTTGAAAAATGTATTCTGACCCTCCACAATAGCTAACTACATTTTTTGCCAACACACTACCAATACCGGGTATTTGGGTAAGGGCTATTTTATAGACTAAATCTTTATCCACGCCAGAAGTGACGAAAATAGAACTCCGAATGAATATTTAAAACTATTTGTCATTTAAACTATAGGAGTTTTGCGTATGCACTCCTATAAGCTCATCGTAACCATAAAACACATTCTTATGGTATACCAAAATAGTATAATCATTTTCGGTATCTTGATGATTACCTTCGGTAAAATCATAGGTAATCTGACCGTCTTTATCTTTTAACACATATAAATAGTTGTAGTAACTCTGCTTGAGTAATGCAGAGCACGAATACATTCCATAATCAGGCCAATATTTCATTTTAAACCGGTCATTCAATTGCCAATCGGTAAGCTCGCCGTATATATATATGTCTCCCAAATCTGACTTATCTCCACTTTTTAAATAGAAATGAACCAATGCATAGTCTCCATCTTCTACAATATTTACTCCATCATTATTTTGTATTACCCGCTTGCCATTATAATCTACCCAGCGAACATAGTTGAGGTGACTTCGTAATTCGTCGGGTTTTAGCACCACATTCTGCAGGCTATCAAAATACTTTTTGACTACTTGATTGCTAAAAAAGCGCAATGAACGAATGTCAAAAAAGCGAAACTCATTGGTGCCTGGGAATAGGTTTTTATCTTCATAATTAAATGTAAGTAAATCCCCATTTACAAAAAGTGGTTTTAGCCCATAAATGGCGTTTGACCAACTATTGTTTTGAAGAATATTTACATTTACATCAATAAAGGGATTTGGTATTGCGTAACCTTTATAGTTTACATTAAAATCAACCTCTTGATGAGAAAAGCGATATTCGGCATTTGTAGCACTTCTTACCGTTGCATCTATAGTAGTTAGGTTGTCCAACACCATAAATCTTCTGGTAAGCACAACATCCTCTTCGTCAAAATTTCTAAAAATCTTTAAGATATAGTTGCCTGACTTGGTGAGCTGCATTTCCTCGTTAGGAAAACTAAGCGCATAGTGCGTATATTTTTGGTAGGTATTTGTAGAATATTTAAAATCGGTTATGTCGCCCATCAATCGACCCGAAATGTATTCCATAGGTTGCAAATTACTTGGTTCCCACTTGCTGTTACAATGCACATACGTGTAGTTAAAAAACTCGTTTTGCGGTTTTAACTGGTCAAAAGAGAGCATCAGCTTATCGCCAGCACCTAAGTTAATAATTGGGAGTGGGTCATATATAGATAGCTGCTTCTGAAGTATAACTGTTTGAATATCAGAATAAAACACTGTATTATCAAACGGGTTATTTTGACCAGAACTCTTTGAGAAAAGGCCAATCACTGCCAAGAGTGCGAGTGTATATTTCATTTTGTTTCTATACCAAATCAAAGACTTTGCCATGTTGTAATTTTACAGGTTTTACTTTTTTGCTTGTTCCCAAATTTCGTCCATTTCAGCCAGCGTCATATCCTGCATTTTTTTACCTTTAGTTCGTGCATACGCCTCAATGGCTTCAAATCTTTGTTTGAATTTTATGTTTGTTTTTTCCAACGCATCATCTGGATTTATGTTGTGCCAACGCGCATAGTTGACCAAACTAAATAGCACATCG
>JBEAPG010000325.1:0-3134 GCA_041164545.1 Bacteroidota bacterium | reverse complement strand
CTGGTATAGTTGGCTATTTTAATAAGGTGAGTTTAGAGACTATGCTCGAACATATAGGTGATAATTTAAAGTCTATAACCATCGGAATTATTATTTTACTATTAGTGGGTTCTTTGGTTGCTGCTTGGCTTGTAAGTGGAGTAATTCCAGCTATGATTTATTATGGCATAAAGCTAATAAATCCGACCATATTTCTACCAACTGCACTAATAATAGCCGCCGTTGTGTCGGTAGCTACCGGTAGCTCTTGGACAACATCCGCAACAATCGGTGTGGCATTAATTGCTATAGGCAAAGCAATGGGTTTGCCAGGTGGTATGATAGCTGGAGCAGTGGTTAGCGGAGCCTATTTTGGTGACAAAATGAGCCCAATGTCGGACACAACAAACATGTCTGCGGCAATGGCCGGTACACCTTTATTTACACACATTCGGTATATGGCTTATACCACGGTGCCCACTATTTCTATTACACTTCTAGTATTTGTCGGACTTAGTATTTTCTCGCCAAGTCAAGCAGTGGAAGGCACCTCCCAAATGCTTACAGATATTTCCGCAAGTTTTCATATTTCGCCTTGGTTATTTATTATTCCATTGATTGTTATAGTTTTGATAGTCAAAAAGATACATCCTGTAGTTGCTTTATTTACAGGGGTTTTGCTAGGTGCTTTTGGAGCTATTTTATTTCAGCCCGAATTATTAGCTCAGTTAGCGGAATCAAAGCCAATGAATTTTAGTACTACGTATAAAGTGCTTATGGGCATAGTGACCGAAGGGGTAGATGTACCTACAGAAAGTAAGTCTATGGCAGATCTGTTTAGCGTAGGTGGAATGGCTGGTATGCTAGGCACAATTTGGTTGATAGTTTGTGCTATGATATTCGGCGGAGTAATGGAGGCTATTGGAGCCTTAACGCGCATCAGCGAGACGTTATTGAGTTTTGCGCATTCCATTTTCGGATTATTTGCCAGTACAGTAGCGAGTTGTTTGGCTATCAACTTAACGGCAAGTGATCAGTATTTAGCTATTGTGGTGCCTGGTAAAATGTTTGAGAAAGCATATAAAAAACGTGGCTTAGCACCCGAAAATCTGAGCAGGGCGCTGGAGGATAGTGGTACAGTTACCTCAGCTATTATTCCTTGGAATACTTGTGGTGCATACCAAAGCAGTGTATTGGGTGTTAGCGTTGCAGATTATTTTATCTTCGCTATTTTCAATTATCTAAGCCCATTTATGACGCTACTTTTTGCCGCGTTTAAAATTAAAATAAGGGAACTGAAAACAGCGGATTAGTTTGGCCAATTTTCACATCGTATTTTCGTAATTCCATTGTATCCGTGAAAAAAGTAACTTTAATAAGCGCAGTATTGGTATTAACCATTTGTAGTTCAGCGCAAGAAAAATGGCATCCGTTTTCTAACATTCCCGATTTTGGCCATGCATTTGAACTTTGTTGGCAGCTTAATGAAGTGGCTGAGGTTAGTTCTGGTCTGCTTGGTCTTCGTGCCGGACTGACCTATAATACCCATTTCGCTACGGGTGTTAGTTTTAAGTGGTCGCTAAATGAGATAGAACCGCCCACAGAAATAGATAAAGATGTCTTTATGAATATTGCATTTACCAGTGCTTATTTTGAATATACTTTTAACCCGTCTAAAACTTTTCATATCACTATTCCCATTGATATTGGAGCAGGCGATGTAAATATGGAGCCAAAAGGCGGCGGCCAGAATGCACTTTTGTTTCCGTATGGCGAAAGCTATTTTTTTTATACCGAACCTGGCATAATGACAGAAATAAACCTTGCCGAACGTGTTCGATTAAATGTAGGTATAACCTATGTATGGGTGCCCAAACTAGAATATAGAGCTGCTAACGCCGAAAATGTAAGCGGACTTTGTCCTAAGATTGGCATTAAATATGGGAGATTTCACTAACAGTGTTATTGCTCCCATTTTGGAATAGATTTTAAGTAGAGTTGCTCTACTTTTTCTCTTGCCCACGGAGTTTGTCTTAAAAATTTGAGACTGGATTTTACGGTTGGGTTACTATTAAAACAGTTTATTTTTATGCGTTGTCCCAGCTCTTCCCATCCATAAAAGGCAACCAGAAAGTCTAAAATATCTGCCAATTTTATTCCGTGCAAAGGATTGTTGGGTTGTCTCTCACTCATAGAAGCTTATTGTGCAAAGATGAAAAAATGAACCAAAAAAAAGACCCTGATTATTTCAGAGCCTTTAGTTTTTCAAGTTATTGTGTCTTTATATCAGATTATATAACAGTTACATTAACTGCACTTGGTCCTTTTGGGCCATCTTCTAATTCATACTCTACTTGGTCTCCTTCAGTGATACGATTTTTAGTGCCATTTTTGTGTACAAACACATCTTTGCTACCATCTTCTGGTGTAATAAATCCAAATCTTTTCTCGTCGTTGAAGAATTTTACGGTTCCTTTGTTCATTTTTATCGTGTTAAAGCCGCAAGGGTAAGTCTTTATTTCGGGCTTTTTGTTATTTTCTTTTTTTATTTTGCTTGCCAAACTTGTCGCCTCGCGTTTTTGCTGACTTATATTTTTTTGCTTTTTTCATTTTTATCTTGTCACCTCCACCTACATTATCTGCTGCTGTCTTTTTGTTTTTGTCCTTTTTTTCGTGAAAACCCGAGTTTTTGTTTTTTCTTTTTACGCCAATTAAGTGTTTTTCGAGTACAACAGGTTGTTCTTCTAAAATGAGTTTTTTGGAAATCGGAATCACGTTTGGAAAGGGAACGAAAGGAATAGTGTAGTCCATCAATTTTTCGATGTCCTCCTTGCGTCGTTCTTCATCTTTAGTATAGAAAAGAATGGCATTTCCTTTGTTTTGAGCTCTACCCGTTCTGCCTATTCTGTGTATATAGTTTTCAGGATATGCTGGCACATCAAAACTGATAACATGCGATATGCGATCTAAGTCTAACCCACGTGCTATAACGTCAGTTGCTATTAGAATGCGACTCGCATTATCATTAAAACGCTCTATGGTTGCTTCCCTATTATTTTGACTTTTGTTGGAATGAATAACACCCAGTTCGCTCCAAAAATCTTGTTCTAATTCGTCAAAAAGCAAGTCTGCATGTTTTTTGGTATCTATAAAAA
>JBEAPG010000324.1:0-3175 GCA_041164545.1 Bacteroidota bacterium | reverse complement strand
GCAAAAACGTTCCCACATTTCAGAGAAGAAAAGGGTCATTAAACCTCTTGGTTGCCCTTCCACTCCATCTGGTATTGGATTGTCTTTGTACTCTTCTAAAATTACTTCTTCGCTCATATATAATTTGATTAATTGGCCGTAAAAATAGTATTTTTAATAGATTCCCTTCTCTTTCATTACTTTATTTAACCAACGGAGCAAGAGTATCATCATGAGTGCTGCAGCCATTGCTAACGCAAAGTTCATTAAGAAGAAGTTTTTCTTATCTCCAAAACCTTCCCACATACCAGATAACATACCTGATAACTTGTTTCCGATAGACGTACTTAAGAAAAATCCACCCATCATTAATGCTGTAATTCGTGGAGGGCTTAATTTGGAAACCAACGAAAGTCCCATTGGAGATAAGCATAGTTCGCCTAGGGTTATTACGCCATAAGAGGCAATCAACCACCAGCTGCTGGCTTTAGTTGATAAATCATTACTCGCCATTACAGCTCCTACCATTACTAAAGCAGATAAGGCAGTAATTACCAATCCAATTGCAATTTTGGTTGGGGTAGATGGTTCTTTTTTTCTTCTGCGCAGTAAGCCCCAAAAGCCTACCAAAATAGGTGTGAGTAAAACAACCCAAAATGGGTTGATGGACTGATACAATTCTGTCGAAATTAACTTCAGCGAACTACCATTATTAGGAATTTTATCTGCATCTAAATTTTCAAAGTACTGACGTGAATTTTTATTAGTTCCAAACTCCTTGCCCAATTCTTTTACTGCATTTGCATCACCACTTTTTGTTAATTCTGCAAGCTTAGCCTCCGTTGTTTTTTCGTATTCGCTAAAAGCTTCGTCATCCAAAGCTACGTAATCATTATACACAGCAGTTTCCGCCATTCCGATTCCATCAGCTGCCTTAGAAATAGAAGCTGGCATAGTTCGGTTCGTATAGTCTTTTGCCCAAACAGTGAGTGCGTCTCCATTCTGATGAAATACCGCCCAGAAAATAACCAGACAAGCATAAACAGCAAGTAAAGCACCGATTGGTCTTTTGTCATTTTCATTGGCTTTAACATATAAGTAAATAAAAAATCCAACTACTGGAATACATCCAAAGATGAATGCGTCATTCGTATCTGTTCCCAAGATATTGCCTGGGATTAAGTATCCAAGAACTCCGAATATAATCATTGGAAGTAAGGTGAAACTTAAAATTTTTGCAGTAGACATATCTCCTTCTTCCATAGGACGGATAATATCTGCTTCTTTCACTGTTTTTTGACCAAAGATAAAAGTGGCCACTCCGATTAGCATTCCAACTCCCGCAGCTATAAATGCCCAATTCCATCCAAAGCTATTACGCATAAATGCAGCGACAAAATTGCAAACGAAAGCACCTATGTTTATGCCCATATAAAAGATATTGTATCCAGCATCCTTATTGGATTTGTAGGCATCTTGATTATACAGGTTCCCGAGTAAGGTTGAAATATTTGGCTTGAAAAAACCATTACCAATAATAATAAGAGCTAGAGCAATAAAGAACGCTGTAGTATTATGAATAGACAACGTTAGATATCCTGCAGCCATCAAAAGTCCCCCGGTAATAATAGATTTTCGGTAGCCCAAAATTCTGTCGGCTAGCAAACCACCTAAAAAAGGAGTCAGATAAACCAAACCAAGATACGTTCCATAAATATCTGATTTTTTCAAGGAATCGAATCCCATACCGCCATTTTCCCAACCATCTAACATGTACAAGGAAAATATACCAAGCATTAGGTAATACCCGAAACGTTCCCACATTTCGGTAAAAAAGAGGACATACAGTCCTTTTGGGTGTTGTGCTTCACTCATATAATTTGACTTTTTGCGGGTAAAAATATAGGTTTTAGTTTAAAAACAAATTCAACCTCAACTTTTGACTACCGATAAAATACATGGAAAGTGATTTGTACTCCTCATTGCTGCCAAAGTTGGCAGATTGCAAACACACCTATTTTTTGTGTCGATAAAAAATAGGCGTTAGCTAAACCTCGTCTTTTTTATCCAATTTAGGGCCATGCAATTCTACTACTTTTTGCTTTGCCCTGAAACGCATATTCAACATTTCAACTGCGAATGAAAAGGCCATACCAAAATAGATATAGTTCTTTAGATTTAGGTGATGCGCTTGCTCTGCATTCCATCCTTCTATGATTAAACCTAGGCCAATCATAACCAAAAATGAGAGTGCTAACATTTTTATAGTAGGATGTTTAGCTACAAAAGAGGCAATTGATTCACTAAAATAAAACATAACGAACATGGCAATGATCACTGCGACAATCATTATTTCTAAATGCTTGGCCGTACCTCCTGCAGTAATTACACTATCAAAAGAAAACACAGAATCTATTAATGTAATTTGAAGAATAGCTTGGGTTAGTGTTAGTTTTTCTGGAGCAACAGAACTGTGTAAGTCCTCGCCTTCAAGCTTTGCGTGTATTTCTTTGACCGACTTATAAATTAAGAATAATCCTCCAATGAGCATTATTAAACTAGCCAAATCAAAGCCTTTGCCAAACCACGATTCTGGGATAATGTAATTCCCTTTTTGACTAAGCAACCAACTCAATCCCAATAACATACCACTACGAGCCAAAATACCTAAAACCATCCATAATCTTCTGGCTCTTTTATGGTCTTTTTTGTCCAGCTTATTAATTATTATGCTAACAAAAATTACATTGTCGATTCCCAAGACAATTTCGAGAATAACAAGAACTAAAAAACTAATGAGACTTTCTGCGGTCAGTAATTCTGCCATGTGATGCTTAATTTATGGATTACGTTTTTTATAAATTTTCAAGAATAAATTGAGTCATTCTATAATACAAATGCAGGCGGGTAAAACCGCCGTAAATACTGTGATTTTTATTCGGGTAAAACTCGGAATCATATTTTACATTGTTCTTTATCATTTCATTTACCATCATTACTGTATTTTCGAAATGCACATTATCGTCTCCAGTTCCGTGCACTATTAAATATTTGCCTTTGATGTCTTTTGCGAAATTGATAGGCGAATTTTTGTCGTATCCATCTGCATTGTCTTTTGGCAAAGCCATATATCTTTCCGTATAAATATTATCATAAAAACGCCAGTTGGTAACCGGAGCAACAGCAATAGCCATTT
>JBEAPG010000323.1:0-3184 GCA_041164545.1 Bacteroidota bacterium | reverse complement strand
GAGCATTTTACAAAGATCCGCAAACACACTTTCGCAATCAGAGCTAAAAAACATTACGTATGACAAAGGCGGAAGTTCAACATATTTATACCGCACTATTTTGTTCAATTCATTAATAATCAACGAAAAGGATGCCATTTACTCGCTAGGGTATGTCTTACAATTAATCAACGATATGTTTGATTTACACAAAGATTATCATAGCAAACAACAAAGTCTATTTACCACAAATAATGATATAGATGTCCCTATTGCAGCATATAATTCCGCTATAGATGACTTTATTCTAAAGTTTGGAAAACTATCCTATCCCAAGGAATTTAAAATGCAGTTCTTTAACCTAATAGCTATAATTTTAGGGAGAGGACACGTTTGCCGAGATATGCTCTTAAATCTGGCTAAATCAAGTAAAAAGAAGGATTTGCGCGAAATGGATAGACATCTTTTAATATGCGATATGGAAAAAGCGACTAATATTTACAAATCGATCAACTTATCTTACAAGTTAGGTAAGCGATTCAACGCCGAAATCCTTTAACCAAAAGTTTAAAAATTCACTTTTCATGAAACTCAACACTTACTGAAGTGTTTATTTAATTATAATCATTGAAACAAACTCGTTATTTCTAATTTTGACCCTTTAACAACGTACAGTATATGTCTGACACCAAATTCAATAAAAATTTAATTCGCTCAATTATTCTTGGAGTAGCTGCGCTTTTAGCTGGAATACTTATTTCTAAGCTAATGGGAAAGAAGGATGCTCAATCGGATGTAAAAATATCTTTCCGTTCTAAAATGGTCGCAGTCCAGCCCTTCCAATCAGGTCAAATTCCTTTAACTATAGCAGTAACTGGAAGACTCAAAGCGAGTGAGCGAATGGAATTGTTTGCAGATGTAGGAGGCGTTTTACAAAATAGAAACTTTAAAGCGGGTAATAAATTTACTTCGGGAAGCATAATTGCCTCCATCGATAAAAGTGAATTTGCAGCTCAGTTAAAAGCTCAAAAAAGTACCTTTATGGGATTAGTTAGTCAATCTTTACCTGATTTGGCTATGGATTACCCACAGGACTACACGAAATGGAAAAACTTTCTAGGAAGCATCGAACCTACCGCCCCACTCCCACCCTTGCCTAGTTTTGATAATCAATCTGTTAAGCAATTTTTAGCTGGTAGAAATATCATTAGTACATATTATCAAATTCAAAGTTTGCAAGAGCGTTTACGCAAATACAACATTATTGCCCCCTACAGCGGTGTATTGACTGAAGCAACAATAGATCCCGGTACGTTGGTGCGGATAGGTCAGAAATTAGGCACTTACGTAAAAACGGGTGGATATGAGCTAGAAGTGGCAGTGAGTAAAAATGACCTTAAATTTTTAAAGGTTGGCAATAAAGTTACGCTCCATTCTGAAGAGTTAAATAAAGATTACATTGGCACAGTTAGTCGTATTAATGACATTGTAAATCCTGCAACTCAACAAATTAGCGTTTTTTTAAGTGTAAATGGAGCTGAATTACGTGAGGGAATTTATCTTGCTGCTACCATTAACGGTGGTTTAGCATCCAAATCGATGATTGTAAATCGAAAACTATTGATTGATGGTAATGCCTTATATACTGTGATGCCCGACTCGACACTCCACTTACAACCGATTGAGGTACTTAATTTTAGCGAGGAAAAAGCGGTGATAACCGGAGTGCCAGAGAATACATGGATTACCATAGAGCCAGTATCGGGTGCATTTGAAGGGATGAAAGTAGTTCCAACGCTAACAGAATCAAAATAGCCCAAAATGAAAAAACTCATAGCTTATTTCATTAAGTATCCCGTATCAGTAAATACGCTGCTGGCTATTATTACCATTTTCGGAGCTATTTCCTATTTTAAACTAACTGCTAGTTTCTTTCCATTAATTGAAAATAGAATAATCAATATTCAACTCGTTTATCCAGGAGCTTCTCCAGAAGAAATGGAAGAAGGCGTAGTTTCTAGGATTGAAGAAAAGTTAGAAGGAATAAGTGGTATCGAAAGAATAACTTCTACAAGTAATGAAAATGCTGCCATAATTACCATCGAAGCAGAAAAAGGATATGCTACTGACGTGGCATTGGAAGATGTAAAAAATGCGGTTAACGGAATAAATAGTTTCCCTGCTGGGCTGGAAAAACCGGTTGTTTTCTTACGTGAGAATGTAAATTTCACCATAAACTACGCCATTTCAGGGGAGAATATTAGTTTGAAATCACTAAAAAATTATGCCGAGCGAATTGAGAAAGACTTGCTGAGTCACGAAGGAATTTCAAAAGTAGAACTTGCAGGATTTCCAGAAGAAGAAATAGAAATTTCGCTAAATGATGCCAAACTATCTGAATACGGCATCAGCTTAGAACAAGCGGGCTTACTTATAAAAGGAGCGAACCTAGATATCACCGGAGGTTCAATAAAAACAAGCACCGAAGAACTTTTAATAAGGAGCAGAAATAAAGGTTATTATGCTCGTGAACTAGAAAATCTCGTACTAAAAACCTCACCCAATGGAGCAATTGTAAGACTGAAAGATGTGGCCAAAGTAGAAGATAAATGGAGTGATAACCCCAATAGAATCTACATTAATGGAGAACCAGGTGTAGAAATATTCGTAAGTAGCACAGACAGGGAAGATCTGTTGAAAAACTCGGATTATGTAAAAAGCTATTTCGAAGAATTTGCTAAACTGAATCCCGAACTGAAGACTACAATGATTAAGGATCAATCGGAAACGTTGAATGAGCGTAAACAGCTTTTGATTGAAAATGGAGTTATCGGTATGATTCTCGTTCTTTTACTGCTTTCCTTATTCCTGAATATTAGAATTGCCTTTTGGGTAGCCCTAGGTTTACCTATTTCCTTTTTAGGCATGTTTGTATTGGCACTTTACTTTGGAGTTACTATCAATGTCATCAGTTTATTCGGGATGATAGTCGTGGTCGGTATTTTGGTTGATGATGGTATCGTGATTAGTGAAAATATTTTCAGCCAATACGAGCAAGGAAAATCTGCCATACGAGCTGCTATAGATGGTACAATGGAAGTAGTTCCTGCTGTATTTTCGGCCGTGCTTACTACAATGGTAGCCTTTAGCTTCTTCTTTTTGGTGGATGGACGAGCCGGAGATTTCTTTAGTGAATTAGCTTTTG
>JBEAPG010000322.1:0-3204 GCA_041164545.1 Bacteroidota bacterium | reverse complement strand
CATTTTTTTAGTTTAGATATCCAATTGAATCAATATGAAATACATTGTAATTCTATTTAGCTTAATTATCTTTTCCACCTCTTGTAATCAGGCAACGCATTTACACGATGAAAACGAGGCAATTGTGCTCAACGAAGGACAAAAATGGAAGGTAGATGCAGATATGCTAGCGATAATACGAAGTATGGAGTCCGAAATCAATAACTATACTGACACCATAGATTTTGAACAATTATCGCTTCGCTTAAGTCATGGTGTGGATTCACTTACCACCAATTGTACAATGACCGGACAAGCGCAAGACGAGTTGCATAAATGGTTATTACCCTATATTGATTTAGTGAATGAAACAAAAAAGGCATCAAAGAAAGAGGAGCAAACAGAGGTTATGGAAAAACTAAGAACCTCGTTTGGGACGTTTAACATGTACTTTGAATAGGTTTGAAAATAGATGATTATGTTGATAAAGATGGCTATTTTACAAGAGCCATAAAAAGAGAATCCAATTCTTTTTTAGGCTTTATCATTCTAATACTTGTTGTTTTAATAGCAATCGCCATCAAAAGCAGATTGTTCAGTTCTGTATTTATAATAGTATCTTCTACTGTACTCATAATTACCACCAAAATTACAACTCGGCTTAAGCTCAATAAAACAAAACTAATATTAGAATATTCCATTTGGAATTACAGCCTACTTGCTAAATATTACAACATCGATAGAATCATAAATCTAAAGTATAGACAAAATGTAAAATCTGATACATATACATCCAAAGGACATATAAAATTTCTTGGACAAGATTTAACTCCTGAAGAATGGAAAACGTATTATTATCACAAAGAGATTCTGCAGTTTGACTATAAGGACAAGTACATAAATATTGGCAAGTACTCAGAACGATTTGATGGTAAAATATTTTATGAGTTAATTACCGCAATGCAGAATACTTAAAAACTAAAATATAAAATCATACTACAATTACTTGAAATAGCTTTCCCTTATTACTTTCGCCCTCTGCATATGAATCCATTTTTTGAAACGTATACTACATCGTTTGGTACTATCCCTTTTAGTAAAATAAAAAACGAACATTACCTGTCTGCTGTGCATAAAGGCATAGAGGAAGCCAAAGCAGAAATTGAAGCTATCATAGAAAATAATGAACCTGCAAGTTTTCAAAATACGATTGAAGCACTTGAAAATGCAGGAGAATTACTAACCAAGGTAACCACCGCTTTTTTCAATTTAAATTCTGCCGAAACCAGCGATGAAATGCAAGCTTTGGCACAAGAAATTTCGCCGCTTTTGTCTGCCCATGGTAACGACATAATGATGAATGCAGCGCTTTTTGCTAAAGTAAAAACCGTTTATGAAAACGGCTTTGATGGATTAACACCTGAGCAAAAAACCTTGCTTGAGAATACGTATAAAAGCTTTGCCAGAAATGGCGCCAATTTAACAGACGAAAACAAAGCAAAACTCCGGGAAATTGATGCCAAAAAAGCCAGACTTTCGCTCACCTTTGGCGAAAACGTACTGAAAGAAAGCAATGCCTTTGAATTGTTGATTACCGATGAAAATGATTTGGATGGTTTGCCTGAAGGTACTGTAGAAGCAGCGAAAGCAATGGCCAAGGCAAAAGACAAAGAAGGGTGGTTATTTACTTTAGATTACCCAAGTTATATTCCATTTTTAACTTACGCTACTAACCGAAATTTGCGTGAGAAAATGTATCGCGCATTCAGCTCAAAAGGGTTTCAAAACAATGAAAATAACAATACCAAAATAATAGAAGAATTAGCGCAGCTTAGAGCTGAAAGAGCGCAACTTTTGGGCTACAAAAGTCACGCGCACTATGTTTTGGAAGAACGAATGGCGAAATCGCCAAATGGGGTATTTAATTTCTTAGAGGATATTGAAAATAAGGCCTTATCCTTTGCACAAAAGGAATTTGAAGAACTTACAGCTTATGCCAAAACGCTGGATCAAATTGACGAGTTGCAAAAATGGGATGCGGCCTACTATTCCGAAAAACTAAAAAAAGAAAGATTTGAAATAGACGACGAATTGCTTCGCCCCTATTTTCAATTAGAAAAAGTAACCGAAGGCGTTTTTAAAACGGCTGAGAAACTTTTCGGCATTCGATTTGAAAAAAGGGATGACATAGATAAATACCACGAAGATGTAGTGACCTATAATGTGATAGACAAAAACGGCAATCATTTAGCCATTTTCTATGCTGACTTTTTCCCAAGACCAGGTAAACGACAAGGTGCTTGGATGACTAGTTTTAGAAATCAGAAAGTAATAGCGAGCGAAGATCAAAGACCTCACGTAAGCATTGTCTGCAATTTTACCAAACCTACTGAAACCAAGCCTTCATTACTCACTTTCAATGAGGTGACTACGCTATTTCACGAGTTTGGGCACGCACTACACGGTATGCTGGCCAAGGGAACATATGCGAGCTTAAGCGGTACCTCGGTGTATTGGGACTTCGTAGAATTACCAAGCCAAATAATGGAAAATTGGTGTTATGAAAAAGAGTGTCTCGATTTATTCGCTACGCATTACAAAACCGGAGAACCCATTCCCGAAGCTTATGTACAAAAAATAAAAGAAGCGGCCAACTTTATGAGCGGTATGCAAACCATACGTCAAATTAGCCTGGCAAAAATTGATATGGGTTTTCATTCCGAAAAAGCAGATTCTATACTAAAGCAAAACAGGTCTATTAAGGAGTTTGAAAAGGAACAAACATCGGGCTTAGACTTTTACCCAGAGGTAGCAGAAACGTGCACCAGCACTAGTTTTTCACATATTTTTCAAGGAGGATACAGCAGTGGCTACTACAGTTATAAATGGGCCGAAGTGTTGGATGCGGATGCATTTGAAGCATTTAAAGAAAATGGCATATTTGATAAAGAAACAGCGACACGATTTAAAGAAAACATACTCTCAGCTGGTGGCAGTGAGCATCCTTCCATTCTCTACAAACGATTTAGAGGTCGAGATGCAAAACCTGATGCGTTATTGAAAAGAGCGGGATTGGTGGGGTAGTTATTGGTTGCTGGTTATTAGTTATTGGTTGCTGGTTATTAGTTATTGTTTGTTAATGGTTATTGCTCAATGGCTATGAATATGACATTTTCCTTTTATAAGTTTAACCATGTTTGAACTATGAAAACCACATTTCAACTT
>JBEAPG010000321.1:0-3217 GCA_041164545.1 Bacteroidota bacterium | reverse complement strand
CAAAAAATAGCCCCTATGATCTCCAAATACTGTGGGTTGGATGATTAGTAAACCTTCGATAAATGTTTTTTCTATTTTCAAAACGCAATGCAATGGTATAAAAACTTCCTAAATTGTTAAAAATTTAATTCGCTATTTGCCAAAAATAAGCACCTAAATAGGTTATTTTGGGACTTATTAGAAAAGCAAGTGAGATGGAGCCAGAATATCTAAAATCTTTAAATCCCGAGCAGAAAGCAGCCGTGTTGCAAACCGAAGGCCCAGTAATGATAATTGCTGGTGCAGGTTCTGGTAAAACACGCGTGCTTACCTATAGAATTGCTCACTTAATTGCAACAGGAGTAGATGCATTTAACATTCTGTCGCTCACGTTTACGAACAAGGCAGCCAAAGAAATGAGGCATCGAATTGAAACCGTGATTGGTGGAGAAGCTCGTAATATTTGGATGGGGACATTTCACTCCGTTTTTGCAAAAATTCTAAGGATAGAAGCGGACAAATTAGGTTACTCTCGAAATTTTACAATTTATGATTCTGACGATAGTAAAAGTCTGATTAAATCCATTGTAAAGGAAATGAATTTGGATGATAAAATTTATAAGCCAAATTACATTTTATCTCGTATAAGCAATGCAAAGAACAATCTTATTCAAGCACACGCCTACGCCAAGTCTTCTGAACTGATTGCCTATGATGAAACTACAGGGCGGGGGAAATTATTCGAAATTTACAGTCAATACTCCCAACGTTGTTTCAAGGCTGGCGCAATGGACTTTGACGACTTGCTTTTAAACACATTTAAGCTTTTAAATAACTTTCCAGATGTGCTGCATAAGTATCAGCATAAGTTTAAATATATAATGGTAGATGAGTATCAAGACACAAATCATTGCCAGTATATGATTGTAAAGAAATTAGCCAGTGTATTTGAGAATATTTGCGTAGTAGGCGACGATGCTCAAAGTATATATTCATTTAGAGGTGCTACCATAAAAAATATTTTGAGCTTTGAGAATGACTATCCTGATTTAAAGGTATTTAAGCTTGAGCAAAATTATCGTTCCTCAGAAACCATTGTTAATGCAGCAAATAGCGTAATCGCAAAAAATAAAGATCAGCTGGAGAAGAAAGTTTGGACCGATAATCATTTAGGCAACAAAATAAAAGTGCTGCGTGCGGTTACAGATAATGAAGAAGGCAGATTTATTGCTCAAAGCATTTTCGAAACTAAAATGAATGAGCAAAAGCAAAATCTTGACTTTGCTATTTTATATCGAACTAACTCACAGTCTCGAAGTTTGGAGGAGGCATTGCGTAAGCTAAACATACCTTACCGCATTTATGGTGGTATGAGCTTTTACCAACGTAAAGAAATAAAAGATTTGATTGCTTATCTGCGTTTGGTTTTAAACCACAATGATGAGGAGGCATTTAAGCGAGTGATAAATTATCCCGCTAGAGGAATTGGTAAAACCTCAATGGAACGCGTAATTGTTGCCGCTTCGCAAACCAACCAATCTTTATGGGATGTAATCTCTCACGCAAATCAATTTCCTGAACTAAAAACAAGTATTCCAAAGTTTAGAGATTTTGTGAATATGATAAAGAGTTTTGCCATTTTAGCTCAAACTCAAAATGCGTATGAAATAGCAATGCATATTGCCCGATCTACTATGCTTTTAAAATCTCTGAATGAAGATAAAACCATAGAAGGAATCAGCAAGTATGAAAATATAGTTGAACTTTTAAATGGTATAAAGGAATTTGTAGAGGATGATACGAATGAAAATGAAAAAGATCTCGGAAGCTACCTACAAGATATCGCGTTGCTAACCGATGCAGATAAGAACGATGACGATAATGATAAAGTATCTCTTATGACCATTCATCAAAGCAAAGGTTTAGAGTTTAAAAATGTATTCGTAGCAGGACTTGAAGAGAATCTTTTTCCATCCCAAATGTCATTGGGTAGCAGAAGCGACTTAGAAGAAGAACGTCGCTTGTTTTATGTAGCGATTACGAGAGCTGAAGAAGAATTAGTACTTTCTTTTGCCACCTCACGTTTCCGCTTTGGAACGTTGCTTCCATCAGAACCAAGTCGATTTATCGATGAAATTGACAATGAATATCTTCAACTTGATCGTCGTACTGTAAAATCAACACAAGGCCCTATAAAAACAGAATCTCGAGAAAACACATCGAGAAATGCTACAAGCGGATTAAAAAATACCATTGCCCGACAAACAAGACCAATAACACTTCGACCTCCAGCAATAACTGATTTCACCCCAGAACCAATGGACCATATTTCAGAAGGATTAAGAGTTGAGCATCAGCGTTTTGGAACTGGAACAGTTGTAAAACTTGAAGGAAGTAATGGTCCTGAAAAAGCCACTATTAACTTCGATGAATTTGGTGAGAAAACACTGGTTCTAAAGTTTGCAAAACTTCGAATGGCCTATACCTAGCAATTGAAAATCAATATGTTATCGCCAATTAAATCTTTAATTTTATAAAACGTATATTTGCCTACCATAAAACTACTGATATGATTAACCAATTTATTCGTGTCACTCAAAATCATACACCGAGATGGGTGGTACTTTTAGCCGATATTGTTATATCAACAGTTTCCTTTTTATTAGCATGTTTTTTCTTTGATTATTTCGGTGCTGATAATTTTAATCGCTTCAATTTCTTTTATCCTCTTGCAGTAGTTCTACTATTTAGATTTAACTCTTTCTTAATAACCAAGTCTTACATCGGAATAATTAAGTACACTAGTACACAAGATGCCATCCGCATATTTTACGCAGTTGCTTCAAGTACTTTAGGTATTCTTGTAGTAGAAGCTTTATACTATTTTTCTGTGGGTTCACACCTTTTAAAACCTTCAGTTATTTTAACAGACGCCTTCATTGTTACAGTACTCCTAAGCGGTTTTAGAATCGGAGTAAAAGTATTGTACAGTCAAATTAAACCATCAGAAAATAGCAATAATCGAAAAATTATTATCTATGGTGCGGGCGAGGCAGGAGTTCTTGTAAAACGCTCATTAGAACGAGATCCTAAATGGAATAGGAAGGTAATTGCATTTTTGGATGACAATGTAAGCCTACAAGGCAAATCTGTAGAAGGTGTTAAAATTTATCCTCCAGACGTTGATCTTAAAATATTTGCCGCCAAAGGAAGTGAAATTGAATTAATAATTGCGATA
>JBEAPG010000320.1:0-3217 GCA_041164545.1 Bacteroidota bacterium | reverse complement strand
TGTTTTTTTGCAAGTTTTATCCCCTCCATGAGAGGGGGTATATCTTGTACCGTTGCTAATCGCACTATTTCTTTTGACATATCTTATTATTTATTATAATGTTATCTTGCCATTGTTAAGCAACTCTTAACAATAGTAACCAACATTGCTGTTATGGCGTAAGCCACTACAGAACATCCATTATCCCCCATAATGGATGTTTTTATTTTGTATTTGAGTTGAGACCCTACGTTAGATTACTTAATATAAATCTATGAAACATACTGTAGCATCGCTAACGGAATTAAAAGAAAAGAAGAAATTACGTGTTGTCCTTGATAACACACCTTATTTAATCGCCTATATTAACGAAAAAGCATTCATGATTCCGGATACGTGTCCTCATCAAGATGCCTCTCTTTATGAAGGGAAATTGGAAGGCACATGTATTACGTGTCCTTTGCACAAAGCTACCTTTGATATGGTGACAGGCGAGATTGATGATGTTAGCAAGATGTTATATTTTGATTTTGGACCAGAAAAAATCACCACCTACTCCTTAGAGATTGATGGTGATTTGTTAGTCGTTGAATTATAAAAACACTGAATTATTTAATTTTCAACTGAGCTTTTAACGCAGCAAGTTCTTGAGCAACAAGTGCTTGTGCTTCTGCACGAGTAATGAAGTGGCTTTGGAATTTAGCAAGTTCTTCTGCTACGATTCGACGAACAAGGTTTGCGTCCACACCGGCTGGCATGAAACTATTGTAGGTTGGTCGCCCACCCGAAAGCTCTTCTGCTAACACGAGCTTAACAAGGTCAGTAAGTTGTAAATCTGAATTCAAAACCGATGCAGCTGGAACAGAGGTTGTAATTGAAGGATCTTGAGAAAGCGGTTGGCTAGAGGCAGGAATAGAAACTTCTGAAGTTTTAACATTAAGTTTCTTAACCACGACTTTTTTAGGTTTTCCAGTTTTGGCTAAACGGGAACGAGTAGTGAATAAACCTTGTAAGGTTACGATTCCAAAAACCAAAACTGGGATGATTGTTAGTGATCCTAAGTATAAAACGTTGATTAGATTTACGCTAATTTCGGACAATAAATATTCATAGAATGCCATACCGGTTGTGAAGTAATCTGGGGCAACAAAAGTAATTCCTAAACCTGCAAGAAAAATTGGACTTAAAAAACCAAAAAGCGCTTTAAAAATTCGGCCTTGCTTTAATAAACGAATAAGGATAAAAAGACCGAGAGCAAGTGCAAAAATTGTTAGACCACCGTAAATATACAATCTCAAACCAAGGGTTAATGGATCTATAAGTGAGGTGAGATGGTTGATAGTGCCTGTGAAAAGTGAGATAAGGCTTTCTAGCAACGGATCAAATGTAAAGTTGTTTACAACACCATACCCGACAATAATTCCCACCCATGTGACACCGAGTAGAACTAATAATAAGTTGCCTAATTTTTTCATACAAAACCACCTTTTTGTTAGTTGTATTTTAGCATAGAACGATGTAAAGATAAGTAAATTTAATCAAAAAGTGAAATGTTTTTAATCGTTATATTTAAAGGGTGAAAGGGTAATATTTAAGATAGGTCTTAAGACTTGATAGTTAACATATGCTAAGAATATTAAAAATACAATCGCTACTTCTTCATGTTTGATGATTTCGGTCCCAAATAAGAAGGGAGTATAGGCGAGTAAAGATATAAATTGGGTTACAAGAGGAAAGACCCACGCTTTTCGTAATTGAAAGAGCAGAATAAGACTTATGACATCTGCACCATATAAATATCGTTCATGCATCGCGGGAAGAAAAAAGTTAGCCATGAGCACACTCCAAAAAGCTAGTGGAAGGATAAACGAAGATTTTATAACAGTTTTTTGCATGATCATCGATAAAAATACAATTCCCATCAGTGACGCAAACAATGCAAAGCCTACCCCACTTAAATCATCATACCGGTTGGGTAACCATTGATAAAAATTAGGCATGTTTAACGTCAGTGCACGATAACTTTCAGCTTGATTGACATAGATAAGGCTAATATCAACAATAGAACGACCCGCAAGAAGGGAAGGAATTGCAAAGACATAATACACAATGAAAATAATAAGAAAATAATATAACTTCTCGCGATGTTGGAACCAATAATACATGATAAAAACCGGTAAGAAAAAGATGGATTGAAGTTTAAATGTTAATGCCACCCCATACCAAATCATCGAATGAATTAATTTATTTTTTTGCAAATAATACAGTGAAATTAACGTAAAAGCTGTATAACTGGCATCAATTTGGCCCCAATAAGCACTATTTAAAATAACTGTAGGAAGGAAAAAAGCTAATAAACTAGCAAGGATACCCCATTGATGACCATGATTTTTACTGAGTAAACGGACATTAAGATAGACTCCTATCACCAGGAGTCCATCAAAAAGCAAAGAATAAAATTTGATTCCGAACAAAAACGGATGATTATCGGAAGCAGAGGGAAAATACGAAAGTAACGTGAGTAAATACATATAAGGAGGTGTGTAATCCCCAATGGTAATTCGTAGTGATCCAAATCCGCCATTTTCAACAATTTGGTTCATCCAAGGGCGAAGAAAACTGACATAATCACCGGAAATAAAATCAACGACACTGAGTCGAACGAAAACACCAAATAAAAACAAAAACCCAGCAATGATTTCAAATTGATGATGATCCATCCAGGAGAGGGTCGTAGTTATCCAATTAAAATGCCGTTTCATTGACTTCTATTATAGGCGATTTATATTTCCATCGGGAGGGAAATTTTGTGCTACACTTGTGAAGTTATGAACCAAAATGATTTAACCCAAGGCTCCATCAAAGCCGCTATTCGCAGAATTGCAATCCCTTCTTCGATTGGTTTTTTATTCAATACGTTATTTAATGTTGTCGATACCTTTTATGCCGGACAATTATCCGTTCCTGCACTTGCAGGGTTAACCGCAGCCTTTCCAATCTTTATTATCATCATCGCCTTGGCAAGTGGCGTTGGAACCGGATCAACTGCGCTTGCTGCGATTAGTCTTGGAAAAAAAGACCGTCATGATTATCATTTATTAGCTAAAAATGCTATTTTCTTCTCAACTTTAATTGCGATTATACTCGCATTAATGATGCCGTTTATTTTACCGTTCTTGTTCTCAATTTCGGGAGCAGAAGGCGACGTTTTAGATGCAGGGATGTCCTACATGTATAT
>JBEAPG010000319.1:0-3246 GCA_041164545.1 Bacteroidota bacterium | reverse complement strand
ATTATTTGTCCATAAAAACGTGACCTTAAATGCTGGTACAGTTTATATCAAAACAGACAAAGACGAAAGAGAACAATACATCGATAGAATCCACGAATCCTTAGTGATAAAAGCAACTTTTAATAAGGAAAGAAATTTTGGAAGGACGGAAAAAACAAAAAGGGAAATCACACAAAAAAGCGAAACCGAACTTTCCACTTCGTGGATTTGTCATGTGCCCAAAATGTGATAAGCCGCTTGTAAATCACTAGCAAAAAGTGTCCTGATTTAAGTCAAAACTAAGAGAGTGTTTTCTAAATAATTAAATTTGAATTATTAACTAAATACTCTCTTAGCAAGAGTACACTTTAGTTTGAAGACGTTCACTCTAGTATTAAAGTAGTTGATAGTGTTGCGTTTGAATTCCCTCCTACATACACATTAAATTCTCCAGGCTCTACAATAAATTCACCATTTTGAGAATAAAAACCAAGTTCTTTTTCTGTGAGCATCAACTCAATTGTTTTGGTTTTTTTAGGTTCTAATTCTACCATTTCAAAACCTTTTAATTCTCTTACTGGTCTTGCTAAAGAAGCAAATTTATCTTGAATGTAAAGTTGAACGACCTCTTTACCAATTACTGTTCCGGAGTTAGTTACATCAACCATAATTTTAAATTTACTATTAGGCAATGCCTCAACTTTTAAATTTTTATAAGAAAAGGTCGTATAACTTAAACCGTGACCAAATGGATATAGCGGTTTATTAATTTCATCGCTGTAATGTGACCAAAACACGACATCACTATTTTTGCCATGTGGTCTCCCTGTATTTTTGTAATTGTAATAAATAGGGATTTGTCCAACATTTCTAGGAAATGTCATTGGAAGTTTTCCACTTGGGTTATAATCTCCATACAATACTTGAGCAATAGCGTTTCCGCTTTGTACCCCTAGATGCCAAGCCTCTACAATAGCAGGAATATTATCGTCTGCCCATGTAATAGCTAAAGGCCTACCGTTAGTGAGTACCAAAACAATATTTTTATTAACCTTATACACTGCTTCTAAAAGTTCTTGTTGAACCCCAGGAAGGTCTATTTTGGTTCTACTTCTTCCCTCACCTGTTTGATACCCATGTTCTCCCAAGACCATAACAACTACATCTGCTGCTTTTGCAACGTTAATAGCTTCTGAAAAACCTGTTGTATCCGTCTCGTTTATTTTAAGCTCGTTTACAAAAGTAATATTAGAACCTGGTGACACTACATCGGCACCTTTGGCGTATGTTAAGGTATTACCTTTGTATTGTTGTAAGCCTTCTAGAACAGAAACTGCAGTACCGTCATCTCCTGCAATTCTCCAACTGCCTAACGGACTGGTTTTATCGTTTGCTAACGCACCAATTAGCGCTATTTTTTGATTTTCTTTTTTTAGAGGCAATATATTATTTTCATTTTTAAGAAGTACGATTGATTTTTTTGCAATATCTAAAGCATCGTCATGAAAGGCTCTTTTCCCTACAACATCTTTTTCATGTTCTTCATTACAGTATAAATATGGGTTGTCAAATAAACCTAACTCAAATTTCACCCTTAGAATCCGTTTTGCAGCGTCATCGATGAGTTTTTCATCCACTTTTCCTTCTTTAACCAAATTCGCTAACTCTAGTACATAGGCGCTAGATTCCATATCCATATCAGACCCTGCATTGGCAGCCAATTCTGCCGCATGTTTAATATCTTCCGCATAGCCATGTGGAATCATTTCTGCAATAGACCCCCAATCGGATACTATAAATCCATCAAACCCCCATTCATTCTTTAATACCTCTCTCTGTAGAAATTCGTTACCCGTTGCAGGTAAATCATTTAGTATATTGAAAGAATTCATAAAAGTTCTTACACCAGCTTCATTAACCGCTTTAAAAGGAGGGAAGACAACATTATACAATGTTGAAGTACCAATATCTGCTGTATTGTAATCGCGCCCAGATTCTGCAAAACCGTAGGCTGCAAAATGTTTTGCACATGCCGCTATAGACTTAGGGGATGCTAAATCTTCTCCTTGGAACCCTTGTACTCTGGCTACACCAATTTTAGCACCTAAATACGGGTCTTCACCTGCACCTTCCATTACACGCCCCCAACGAGCATCTCTTGATATGTCTACCATTGGAGCAAAAGTCCAATTAATACCCGAGGCTGCTGCTTCTTCCGCCGCATTTTGAGCTGCTTTTTTTATGGCTTCTAAATCCCAACTCGCAGATTCTGCTAATGGAATGGGACCTATAGTTTTATAACCATGAATAACATCAAACCCAAAAATTAATGGGATACCTAATCTAGTTTCTTCAACTGCTATTTTTTGAAGTGCTCTAACTTGTTTTGCTCCTTTTACGTTAAGCATGGAACCCACTAATCCTTTTTTCAAATGCTCATATTTTAATGCAGCTTTTTCGTTGGATTTTGGAACTGGTCCGGTAGCATCCCAGAAGCCATTGTATTGATTCATTTGACCAATCTTTTCTTCCAAGGTCATTAGTTTCAATATGCTATCAACTGGATGTTCTATATTTAAATTATTAGAACTATTATTTGAATTCTTTTGAAAAGTGTCTTTATTACCTGTTGACACTTTACATGACAAACAAAGTATAAAGCAAATAAAGATTAATTTTTTCATGCTTTAGTATATTACAGATTGTATGGCGCGTGGTTCAATTTGTAAAGAAATCTCGCTATCACCTACTATTAAATTGTAGTCAATTATATTATCTGTTTTATTCATTACAACAGTTACAATTTGCCCATCTGAATTTTGAAACGATGTACTTTCAAGAGTGCTTCTGCTTGAAGTCGTACTTACTCTTAGTGCTCCTGGATTTATAAACTTTGAAAAATGACCTATGTAGTAATACGAAGGCGTATAGATTAATTCTCCTGTTTGCGTATCGGCATGTACCGGCGCAAAACATAAATTGCCAACATGATTAGGCCCTCCTGTTTCGTCTAATAATATATTCCAATCTGTCCACCCTACTACACCACTGTTAAAGTCATTGATCATTGAATTACCATAGCGTTCTGCATTAGACCATCTATGGTATTGAGTTTCATCAAAAGCTTCTTGACATCCCTCTGTGAACAATAAGTTTTTAGTTGGATAAGACTCTTTTATGTTTTTAAGGTTATCGTACATAGGGTTACCTCCTGTCCAAGTTTCATACCAATGGAATCCAATACCCCAAGCATATTTTGCTGCTTCA
>JBEAPG010000318.1:0-3252 GCA_041164545.1 Bacteroidota bacterium | reverse complement strand
CGCAGACGCGAGTTGTTGTCCGGGTCGGGACCACCCTCTTTTACCGCCATTGCTATCTCCTTACCTATACGTGTAAAAGTTACTGCCATCTTGCCCCAACGTTTCATTTTTCGGGCTTTTCTAAATTCAAATGCTCTTCCCATTTTCGTGTTTTTTTTTGAGATTGCAAAGGTCTATCTTTTTTGTGAATAAGGAAATGAGATTTTAGATGTTAATTCACTTGCCATAAAAAGCACCGCATCTGGTCAGTCCAATATTTTTTGACTTTCTTTGCACCCGCAAAAAATCAATAAAAAAACAAGTATATGAATTTTGATGTAATAGTAATTGGTAGTGGTCCTGGAGGTTATGTAGCCGCTATACGTGCAGCACAATTGGGTCTAAAAACTGCAGTTGTGGAAAAAGCAGAACTAGGTGGTGTTTGCTTAAACTGGGGATGTATACCTACCAAAGCATTACTAAAATCTGCTCAAGTATTTGAATATATCAATCACGCGAGCGATTATGGTATTTCTGTTTCTGGAGCAAAACACGATTTTGATGCGGTAATAAAGCGCAGCCGTGGTGTAGCCGATGGAATGAGCAAAGGCATCCAATTTTTGATGAAGAAAAACAAAATTGAGGTAATCACCGGTTTTGGAAAATTAATAGCTAAAGGACAAGTAAGCGTAGATAACGAAGGTAAAAAAGAAACCCATTCTGCTAAGCACATCATACTAGCTACAGGAGCGAGAGAAAGACAATTGCCAAACTTACCGATAGATGGTAAAAAAATAATAGGTTACCACGAAGCAATGGTTTTACCTAAGCAACCAAAGAAAATGGTAGTTGTAGGCAGTGGCGCCATAGGAATGGAGTTTGCTTATTTCTACAATGCTATGGGTACAGAGGTAACAGTAGTGGAATTTATGCCTGCTATTGTTCCAAATGAAGATGCAGATGTATCTAAAGAATTAGAAAAAATCTACAAGAAAAAAGGGATGACCATTATGACCAACAGCTCCGTAGAAGCGGTGGATACCAAAGGTACTGGTTGTAAGGTAAGTGTGAAAACTGCCAAAGGAATGGAAACCATTGAGTGTGATGTGGTGCTTTCTGCGGTAGGTATTCAAACTAATTTAGAGAACATAGGACTTGAAACACTAGGTATAAAAACAGAAAAAGGAAAAGTAGTCGTGGATGACTACTACCAAACCAATGTACCTGGAGTTTATGCCATTGGCGACATAGTACACGGACCAGCATTAGCACACGTAGCGAGTGCAGAAGGAATTATTTGCGTAGAAAAAATAGCTGGACAGCACGTTGCACCGTTGGATTATGGAAACATACCAGGTTGTACTTACACTTGGCCGGAAATAGCATCGGTAGGATATACCGAAGCCAAGGCAAAAGAAGCAGGTTATGACATTAAGGTTGGCAAATTCCCATTCTCTGCAAGTGGTAAAGCAAGTGCTGCAGGAGCTAATGAAGGCTTTGTTAAAGTGATTTTTGATGCTAAATACGGTGAGTTTTTAGGCGCACATATGATAGGTGCCAACGTTACCGAAATGATAGCCGAAGTAGTAGCCGCCAGAAAACTAGAAACAACAGGCCACGAAATGATAAAAACCGTACACCCACACCCAACTATGAGCGAAGCTGTAATGGAAGCGTGTGCTGCGGCATATGGTGAAGTGATACATTTGTAGTTATTAGTCATTAGTTAACAGTTATTAGATATTGAGCCTTCGAGAAATCGAGGGCTTTTATTTTGTCGTTAGTTGAATGAAAGCGACACTTGCTTGAAAACCAAGCTTAGATATTTTTTAAAAACGTATCTTCCCCATCTGATAAATGGGAGGAGTTAGGCTTATAACTTTTTGTATTGCGGTTTTTATGCACTTTTTTAATACCGCAAATGCCCAAACTGAAGTCTTTTTTAATGAGCAAAGAGAAAAAGATAAGGTATACCAAATTACCCAAGATAACGATGGCTTTGTATGGATACTGACCGATAAAGGAATGGTAAAGTATGATGGACAAAAATACCGTCTATATACAGTTACAGACGGCTTGCCAACCAACGATATTTGGGGCACAGCTATAACCGGAGATAAAACCTGGTATCTTATAAAAGGAAGTGAAGTAGGGTATATAAAAGATGACAAAGTACATACCTTTAAATATGCAAACCAAAATCTACTACCATTAAACTACATAGTGGAGGACACAACCCTACTTGTCTACGATGGCGATCTAAATTTAGTTACATTAAAGGATGGATCTTGGCAAATAACGAGAAAAGGAGGCGTAGTAAGATCCCGTGTATTTTATCCCTTAAAGAGAAATTTCTTCGATGGATACAATGTAGAATATGACTTAAATAACCTCAGAGGATATATACAATTTACAAATGGAGAGCGGATTAAGGTATTGGACGAAAAAAAAGGTTTAAATATTGGTAATGGAATACATCTTATTAAACAGTTCCCTAATGATGTATGCTGTATATTAAGAGCAAACAAGCTAATTTTTATTAATGGTCGCACTAAACAGGTAACCACAATTTCGCCAGATTTACCAAAAGGAAGTTTTCTTCAAGCTAATGCCGTTAGATGGGTAAACCAAAAAATACACGTGACCTACAACGGGTTTGTGGGTATACTAAATGATGATTTTGAGTTTATCCAAACCTACACATTTGATACCAAATATAACGCACATGCCAATTTAATAGATAAAAACGGCAATATCTTGTTGGGCAGTTTTACAACCGGTGTACATTTCATTTCAGCTAAAAATAATAAAACCAAGACATAATGCCTGGGCAATACCACCCGTACACCTATAGATTTTAATAACTCTGTTATCTACCTTTCTGATAAAAGAATATCTGTTAGTACATAATTGTACCAGTAAATAAAAAAGTTGTAAATTGTAGGAAAGAAAAATGATGTGAATATTATCCAATTTGCAGAGAGGTTTCCCGATTCTGAGAGCTGTAAAGCACATTTCAAGCTAGTTAGGGAAAAAGAAGGAGTAAGATGTAAAAGTTGTGGTTGTACTGAACACTGGTGGTTAAAGTCGAAGTGGCAATGGCAATGTAGCGATTGTAATTTCAGAACAACGCTCCGAAGTGGAAGGGTAATGGAGAACTCAAACTTATCGTTTTTGATATGGTATCAGGCTATGGCATTTATGACCTATAGCAAGAAGGGAATCTCAGCGTCAGAACTTCAGAAACAATTAGGGCATAAGCGGTATGGAACA
>JBEAPG010000317.1:0-3265 GCA_041164545.1 Bacteroidota bacterium | reverse complement strand
CCAAATCGGGATTCCTCATCATTGATATCAATCGAGCTCAAAACCGCATCCTATTTGATGAACTTATCCAGCGTTTTGTTGCACAACCTTTGGCTTCACAACAATTATTATTCCCAATTGAACGATCTTTAGCTAAAGATGCTAAACTCACCTGGCAGAGCCAAAAAAGCTTATGGAATCAATTGGGTTTTGTATTTGAATTAGCTGAAGATATTCTTCAAATTAAAGCTATTCCTGCCTTACTTTCCTCTTTGGATCTTGACCTGTGCCTAGACGAACTAACTGATGCTGCTGCTTACCAAGATATTGACAGTGGAGATGTAGCACACTTTATTGTAGCCAAACTTGCCTATTTAGGTGCCAAGCATTTTAAACTACAACACGCAGAGGAAGTAGAGCACTTTATCGAAACTCTTTTTCAATCTTCACAACACACCACCACACCCAACGGCAAACCAATAATGTTTACATTGGGATTTGATGAATTAGCTAAAAAACTCTGATCATGTTTCAAAACCTCCCACAAGTCACCAAAAACATATTGTTGCTCAACATCGCATTTTTTGTGGCTAGTTTGGTCTTAAAAAGCCAAGGAATCAACCTTGAAATGTCTTTGGGCGCTCACTACATCAACTCGCCATTTTTTGAACCCTACCAAGTCGTTACGCATTTCTTCATGCATGACACCAATAATCTCCTACATATTTTCTTCAATATGTGGCTTTTCGTTACACTAGGCGCTTATTTAGAGAATATCTGGGGAGCCAAGCGCTTCTTCATTTTTTATATTATCAGTGCGATGGGAGCCTTTGCGCTGTACAACATGATTGGATTTATTGAAATAATGAAGTTAAAATCCATACTTGGCCAACAATTTGACCTGGCGCAATTCGACTATTTTTTAAAGCACAGTGTTAATCTTAACAACGACTTAGTTGTCCAAATCAATACGTATATACAAGAATACCAGATCAATGTGACGCCGGCACTCGAACAATATCTTCAAAAATCAATAACACCGATGGTTGGTGCCTCTGGTGGTGTATTCGGGATCATGACTGCTTTTGCAATTTTATTTCCAAATACGGAATTTAGGCTCTATTTTTTCATTCCAGTAAAGGCAAAGTATCTCGTGTCTGCTTATTTTTTATGGGAACTATATCTTTCCTTTCAACAACAAGCAGGCGATAACGTAGCACATTTAGCCCATATTGGGGGGGCAATTGCAGGTGCAATTTTAGTGCTCATATGGCGTAAAAATGACCGTTCAAATTTTTGGTGATGAATCCATTGATCGAACAGCTCAAAGTCCAGTTTAAAAGTGGCAGCATGACCATCAAACTTTTGATGGTCAATGTAGGTGTATTTATACTCATTGCAACGATCAACTCTCTTGAGCGTTTACAGCTAGTTAGACCATACGAAGGCACGTCCATTGATTTTTGGAGCCATTACCTATTTGCACTTCCTGTTGGAACGGGTATTGCTTTTCAGCCTTGGACGCTCTTTACTTCATTATTTGGCCACTTTGGCATCTGGCATTTATTTGGAAATTTGATTTTCTTATACTTTGCTGGTCAAACATATGAACGTTTTTTTGGCTCAAAAAGGCTTCTACAGCTTTACTTCCTTGGTGGTTTGGCGGGTAACCTCGCAGAAATTCTTGCCCACCAATTATTCCCTGCTTTAGGAATTGGAAATATTTTAGTTTCAGGAGCATCCGGGTCTATAATGGCCATTTTCATGGCATTGGCTTTTTCACAACCGCAATTGCAGGTGCAACTTTTTGGCATCTTTCCGTTACGTATTTATATGCTTGCTCTTTTTTTCTTTTTAAAAGATCTTTCTGCCATTGGAAATGCAGATCAAATTGCGCATTTCGCACATATTGGCGGAGCACTTTTTGGCATTTGGAGTATACAACAGTTCTGGCATATCCGTTTATCTAGACCATGGCTAGGAATCAAATTACGTCATGAGCAAAGTCATCTCAAAGTAAAAAAAGGAGGTAGACCCTTAACTGATGACCAATTTAGGGAGAAAAAAATGGAACGACAGGCTCAGCTAGATAAGATCCTTGATAAGATCTCTAAAAAGGGCTATGATGCACTGACAAAAGCAGAAAAAGACTTTTTATTTCAACAAAGCAAAGATGTCTAAAAAGCGGCACATAACATTGCTATCCGGACCGTTCAAAATAGCTACTTCCTTGAGCCTCATAGGCTTACTTTTAAGCTATCTTGCACCATTTATTCATCCTTCTACAATTCCAGCCTTACCTTTTTTTGGGCTTACTTACCCTATATTTCTAACCTTGACGGTCATTTGGCTCTTCTTTTGGTCAATTTTTCGTTCTAAATGGGCTATATTTTGTTTAATTGTCTTACTTATTGGAGGAAAGCTTCACTTTCGAAACTTTTCTTTTAGCCCAACCAAAGCGCAAGAATCTGACTCAAACGGGCTTAAAATTCTTAGCTACAATGTTCGTCTTTTTGATTTATTTAATCCATCATTTGATGCTGCATTAGCGTCTAGAGATCAAATCTTTTCATTCATTCGCGAGCAAAAACCAGACGTGCTTTGTTTACAAGAATTCTACAGACAAGACAGACCTACTGATTTTGAAGTCATGGATTCTATCAACGCTATCATGAGCACCCGTGACTACCACGAACGCAGTGCGCACAAAAGACGAACCCGTGAAAATTATGGAATTGCCATGTTTTCGAAATATCCAATGATTGCAAGAGGTGATGTCATGTTTGAAGCACAAGGAACACAGGACTTCAATTATTGCATTTTTGCGGATATTGTTAAGGATTTGGATACTTTTCGTATTTATAATGTGCACTTACAATCCATTAGATTGCATGCAGATCCACATATTGAAGGAAAGGAAATTCAGACCTATGGTAGTAAAAAAGGTGCCCTTGCTGCTTATCGAAAATTAAGAAGTGCTTTTGAAAAAAGAGCAGAACAAGCACGCAGGGTTGTTGAACACCTCAAGACCTCACCTTATCCTGTTATTGTTTGTGGCGACTTCAACGACACTCCAATGTCCTACACCTACAATCAGTTTCAACTTGCGCTCTTAGATGCATTCCAATCGAGCGGAAAAGGATTGGGATCCACCTATGTTGGAAGGCTGCCAGCTGGGCGTATTGACTACCTGTTCTATAGTCCACTTCTTCGCAGTTCCACGTTTCAGATTCAAAATAAGACACGCAGCGATCATCGTGCTATTAGTTGTACTTTTCAAAAAGTA
>JBEAPG010000316.1:0-3272 GCA_041164545.1 Bacteroidota bacterium | reverse complement strand
TTTATCTAGACTAAAACTGGAGAAAGCAAATGCAGCAAGCGACCTTATCAACTTTGTAAAAGAAGAACCTGAACACAAATTAAATACAGAAATCACCTACGAACTAGGTCTTAATTATTTTAACACGGGCAAATACAGCAGAGCAGCAAAATACCTCGAATCGATATCTGAGAATGATGTTACCAAGGCTCAGCGCGAAGAACTTATTTTCAAAAAAGGCTATAGTTATTTCAAAACGGAGGAATTTGAAAAGGCAAAAACCGAATTCCGCAAAATAATGAATGGCGATGGTAAGTATGCCATTGAGGCAAGTTATTATTATGGTTACCAGTGTTATATACTAAATGATTACGCGTGTGCGCTAGCTACTTTTCAGAAAATTGGCGATAAAGGGCCAAAAACCATGAAATTATACATCGCACAGATTTATTATGGCCAAGAAGAATACGAAAAGGCTTTTGATGCAATAAAAGGCTTAGACATACCCAATCAGACTGATGAAATAGAATTATTAACTGGAAAAATTCAATACCAATTAGGCAATATTAATGTTGCGCTTAGCCATTTCGATAAATTCAAGGGTGATGTTCCATTACTGCAACCCGACGAAATTTATCAGTTTGCCTTTGCCAATTACGCAGCCAACAAATTACAAAAATCAAGTGACTACTTTATTCTTATTGCCAATCAGGAAAATGCAATTGGTCAAGCATCTAATTACCATTTAGGTGTAAACGATGTAAAAAGCAATAAAAAAGATCGAGCCTTAAATGCATTTGCTGAAGCAAAACGCAAGAATTATGATAAAAAGATAAGCGAATTAGCTGCTTTTAATTACGCTAAGCTAGCTGCCGAACTTCAACAAAACAATACAGCAATTAATGCAATTAAAGAATTCTTAGACAAATATCCACGTTCTGAATATGCTGACGAAGCCAAGTCAATAATGGCCGAAGTGTTTTTAAGCACGAAAAACTATAAAGCTGCTATTGAAGTACTTGAGCAAATAAACACACTTAATAATACCGCAAAGACGGCATATCAAGAATTAACCTTCCATCGTGGAGAAGAATTATACCTCAACAAACAATACCAAGATGCAGAAATATTTTTTATAAAATCTGTTAAATATCCAAAGGACCCGACCTTAGAGGCCTTAGCCTATTTTTGGAGAGCACAAATTGCTTTTAAGGTAGATGACTACGCCGAAAGTACCAGCTTAATGAATCGTTTTTTAAGTAATTCTGGTTCAGACAAAAGTAACTTGAAAGGCTACGGATATTATAGTATGGGCTATAACTACTACAAACAAGACAACTATAGCAAGGCACAAAATTACTTTGCAAGCTACAAAAAAGCAGAAACCTTTAATCCTGCCAACAAAAGCATATATCTAGACAATACGCTGCGTCTTGCTGATTGTTATTTCTTAAATAGACAATACAATGAAGCGGTCAAAGAATATGATTTTATCATTCAGAAAGACTACAAAAATTCGGATTATGCAATTTTTCAGAAAGGAATGCTATACGGATTACAGGAAAGAAGTAGCGAAAAAATAAATACTCTAAAACTTATTCAGAAAGATTTCGCAAAAAGCATTTACATTGATGATGCGCTTTACCAGATTGCAAGAGAATATCTAGCTTTAGAAAATTATACGATGGCGGAAAGCATTTTCAAAATGATTATTTCCCAACACGATTACTCTCCGTATTTGGCTGATTGTTATCTAAAACTAGGGTTAATTTATAACAATAGATCCAAAGAAGATGTGGCTTTAGGTTACTTTAAGACGGTAGTAGAGCGTTTTCCAAAAACAAGTTCTGCAAAAGAAGCACTCGCATTTATAGAGATTATTTATACTAACCAAGGTAAGCCAGAAGAGTATTTTGAATACGTAAAAAATGTACCAGATGCAGATGTACGGGTATCATATCAAGACAGTGTTATCTACCAAAGTGCCTTGATGAAATATGGCAAAGGAGATTGTCCAAATGCCATCACCAACTTCAAAAGCTACATTAACAAATTTGTCAACTCTGGATATTTTATCGTTCCAGCCCATTACTATAAAGCAGAATGCGAATATTTCAATGATAAGCAAGCTGAAGCCATTAAGAGTTATCAGTTTGTAGTTAGTCAGAGTACAAATGAGTTTACCGAAAAGTCATTAATTAGACTTAGCTCATACTATGTGAAACAAAACAATTGCGAGGAAGCATTGACTTATTTTGCTCAATTAGAGCCAGTTGCATCTTCAAAAAGCGTATTTATAAGTGCCATAATGGGTGCTATGAGATGCAGCTATAAAATGAAAGATTTCGAAATGGCTAAGAAAAAAGCCATAGAACTGCTACCTATTGAAAATGTTCCGAAAGAAGATTTAGTGGAAGCCAATATGGTTTTAGGACGTATACAGCTAAAAGACAACAACTTGCGTACCGCCAAGTCTCATTTTGATTATGTAATTAGTGAGAGCAGAAATGAACTAACAGCAGAAGCATTGTTTCAGCGAGCCACTATTTATTTTCAACAGAATGATTTAGAAGCTTCGCGAACTGACATCCTGAAACTAAACGATGATTTTTCTGCCTATGAATTCTGGGTTGTAAAAGGCTTTATACTATTAAGCGATATTTACTTGAAAGAGAATGATTACTTCCAAGCAAAAGCCACCTTGCAAAGTATTATCGATAATTACGAAAAAGAAGATGATGGTCTTTTGGATATTTGCCGACTAAAACTCAAGGAAATAGAACAATTAGAAAATCCTAAGAAAAAACTAATTGAAGATGAGGAATAATTCGAGATACTCCATTCCAATTGTTGAATATTTTTTATTGAATGCTACTTCATTTCAAGCAAGCTAAGTATATTTGCACCCGCGAAAGCAAAATGGCCTCGTAGCTCAGCTGAATAGAGCACTTGATTACGGCTCAAGAGGTCTCAGGTTTGAATCCTGACGAGGTCACTTATAAAACGCCTAAAGCCCTGTAAAATAACTTTTTTGCGGGGCTTTTTTAATTGATGGTAATCGTTCATCTTTACTTAAAATTGATTCAACGACAGCAACGAATCAAAAAAATTATATTCGCACTTCTATTTTGAAACTACTCAAATTTGCATCTATCGACGTGGGCTCTAATGCCGTTAGGCTTCTGTTTACGAATGTTTTTGAAACACCAACTGGTCCCGCTTTTAGAAAATTATCCCTTGTCAGAGTTCCAATTCGTCTGGGTGAAGACGCATTTGTAAAAGGCGAAATTGGT
>JBEAPG010000315.1:0-3274 GCA_041164545.1 Bacteroidota bacterium | reverse complement strand
AAAGGTACGATTTATGTATGCAACCAAACTTTATGCAACATAAGTGAGTACATAAAAAAAACCCGATGCTGTGCATCAAGGCTTTTCCTTGTAGGCATTTTGGAGGTAAGGTCGAAGGTTTGACCTCTCGCCGAAATCCTGATTTAACTGAGTTCTAGTTCCTCTAGAGGGACAAGGCCTTGAAATTCCTACCGGGATAACCGGGTCTTTTTTATGTATCCAATAGAATCGGGCATTCGCGTCAAAGTTGAATAAATCCACTTTAAGTTATTTGAAAATTGCCTATTTTCTATTCGTCTTTTGAAACCATTAATTAATGAGTTTGCATTCATTTAGCAAATCTTTCTTATTTGCAGTTGGCCTGTTCATTATGAGTTGTCAAGCCGTTCCTACGACTCAGGTTATGGAGATTTCTGATGGTTGGCAGGTCAAATCTAAAAGTCAAACTGATTGGATAAATGCCAATGTACCTGGAACAGTACATACTGACCTTTTAGACGCAAAAAAAATCAAGAATCCTTTCCATAGACTCAATGAACATGAATTACAATGGATAGATAAAGAACAATGGATTTATAAAACGCAGTTTGACATATCATCGACTGTATTCAATCATGAAAATATTTTCTTAGAATTTCAAGGCCTTGATACTTACGCCAAAGTTTACTTAAACGAACACCTCATTTTAACTAGCGACAATATGTTCAGGAAGCATAGTGTTCCGGTTAAAGAATTGCTCCAAAATGAATCAAATGAACTTCGTGTGGAATTTGATTCGCCCATCGAAATTGGAATTGATAAGCATGATAAATACAATTTCCTTTTTCCAAAGTCCGGAAATGATCTTGCGGAAATAGGAAAGGTTGAAGGAAATAAACAAGTTAGCATTTTCACTAGGAAAGCTGGGTATCATTTCGGTTGGGATTGGGGTCCAAGATTAGTGACATCAGGAATTTGGAAACCCATTACCCTAAACGCCTGGAATGGCTTTAGAATTGAGGATGTTTTTATTAATTACAAAATTGAAAACTCAAAAGCATTTTTAACTGCAAAGGTTGAAGCTTCAGCCTCTAGTTCAATGAATGAAACGGAGGTTTATGCTCATATAAAAGTTGGTGATGAAGTGATCAAAAATCAACGAATTGAACTCAAAGAAGGTTCAAATAATTTTGAAATAGATTTCGAAATAAAAAACCCCGAACTTTGGTGGCCTAATGGATTAGGAGATCAGCACCTCTACGATATAGAGGTGAGATTATCAGATCAGAAGTCTTTTGATTCAAAAATTACTACAGTTGGCCTGAGGGAAATTTCTTTAATCAGGACGCCCGATAGTATTGGAACATCGTTCTATTTTAAGGTCAATGGAAACCCTGTGTTCATGAAAGGGGCAAATTATATTCCTCAAGATATTTTTCTAACTAGGCCAAAACGCGAAGACTACGAATTCTTGCTAAAATCAGCCAAAGAATCAAATATGAATATGATACGTGTTTGGGGAGGAGGGATTTATGAAATGGATGAGTTCTATGAGTTGTGCGATGAATACGGACTACTAGTTTGGCAAGATTTTATGTTTGCTTGTGCAGTTTACCCAGGGGATTCAGCATTTTTGAATTCAGTGAAGATTGAGGCCGTTGACAATATTAAGCGACTAAGAAATCATCCTAGTATAGCATTGTGGTGTGGTAATAATGAAAGCCTCACTGCTTGGGAAAATTGGGGCTGGAAAGAACAGGTCGCAAAAGATGAATCAATTGAAATTGCAGATTCTATTTGGAAATCCTACGAAAAGCTTTTTCATCAAATATTACTTGATGCCGTTAACACATATGACGGCGGCAGACCATATTGGACTTCATCCCCATCAAGTGATTTTGGAATAAAAGAAAGTTATGAAAGTGGCGATGTTCACTATTGGTGGGTATGGTGGGGTAAAAAACCTTTTGAAGACTACAATGAAGCTATTCCAAGGTTCATGTCTGAATATGGTTTTCAGTCTTTCCCCGAGTTTAGCTCCGTGAAGAGATACACTGAGGCTCAAGACCACCATGTGTATTCTGAGGTAATGACCTCTCATCAACGCTCAAGTATTGGTAATCAAACCATAGAGGAATACATGCTTCGCGATTTCAACGAACCAAAAGATTTTCCATCATTTTTATACGTAAGTCAATTACTTCAAGCGCACGGTTTGAAAATCGCAATAGAAGCACATCGAAGGCATAGAGATCGATGCATGGGAACGTTGTATTGGCAATTAAATGATTGTTGGCCAGTAGCTTCGTGGTCAAGTATCGATTATTATAAAAAATGGAAGGCATTGCACTACCGCGTGAAGGAATTGTTTCATCCTTATCTAGTAAGTCATGAAATACAAAATGAAGCCTTACAAGTGTATGTGGTCTCTGATGAATTCAGTCCAAAAGAGGCGAAAATCACTTTGAAATTATCTGATTTCTTTGGAAAAGTATTGATGAATAAGTCAAATTTAATAGAGATTAAAGCGAATCAAGCTTCGATTTACCAATGCATTAATATGAACGAGATAAAACAATTGGGTTCATTGGATGAGGTTTTCTTGGCTGTCCAAATACAAGACCTTGATGGTATAATACTTGCAGAGAATACAATCTATTTTGCTGCTCCAAAGGATTTAAAACTTCCCACCCCCAATGTTGACTATCGGGTTCGTGAAACTGAATCAGAATTCATTTTAGAGCTTGAAACCAATGCCTTGGCAAAAAATCTACATGTAAGCTCTGAGTTGAATAATAATTTCTCGAACAACTACTTCGATTTACTGCCAGGTAAACCTCAAATAATATCTATACCAAAAGATGCTTCGGGAGATCTTAATTCATTCAAATCGTCAATTGCCATTCGAACCCTTATTGATTCTTATTAATTTCTGAAATGCCCATGGCAACCTTATAAATGAATTAATAATTAACTAATAGGCTATTAGAAGACGTCTGACTCAATTACTTAAATGAAGAAACCCTCTGAAGTTTCCTTCAAAGGGTTTCGTAGTAGACATTCTGGAGAAAAGGTCGAAGTTTTGACCCCACTGAAATCCTGATTAAATAGAGTTTATGGTTCCACTAGTTGGACAAAGGACTGCAATTTCATCCCTTTTAAATCGCTTAAAAACAATATTTTAACATTAACCACAGCACTGTCTATACTTTGTCTCACCCATGATAAATGGTCTTTAATCCATGATTTCGCATGTTTGTTTGAAACAAAACACAACGATGAAGAAAACACTACT
>JBEAPG010000314.1:0-3277 GCA_041164545.1 Bacteroidota bacterium | reverse complement strand
ACGCACATATTTATTCCAATCATTTTGATCAAGTAAAGGAGCAGTTGAGCAGAGAGCCAAGACCTTACCCCACAATAAAATTAAATAAAGATGTTCAGTCTATATTTGATTTTGATTACAACGATTTTGAGCTGGTGGATTATAATCCACATCCAAGAATAGGTGCACCTGTTGCGGTGTAATAGAATGATAAACATAAATGCCTGAAACGCACTAAAGCATAACCAGTTTCTCGAGTGTACGAATGTCTGATTTCATAACATTCTTGTCCACTCTACCATTAAAACCGTGAATGCGTGCTCTGCTAGTATGTTGCCAGATGGCCCAATCTACTCGAGGACGGTTGCCATAGTCACAAATCCATAAAGGATAATCATCAAAATGTCCTTTGAGGTAATTGGTGTATAAGTGTGGATGAGTATAAATAATAGGTTTTACTCCATAGTGGCTTTCAATGGTTTTACAAAAATTCTCTATTTCTTTGATTACCTTCCGCTTATTGGGCATTCTTCTACTTGTATATTCCACATCAAGCACTGGCACCATGTTTCCTTTTTCCAGTTTTGCGTGTTTTATAAAAGTAAGCGCTTGTTGCCTACCACTACTTGTAAAACTCATAAAATGATATGCCCCGTGTAATACGTCGTGTTTCTCTAGGTTTCTTTTGTGGCTAAGATACATTTTGTCCACAATCGTGGTTCCTTCTGTGGCTTTTACAAACACAAAATCTGGCTTGTTCTTTTTCACCATAACATGCCAATTTACATTTTGCTGGTACTTGGAAATGTCAATACCCCACAATTTTCTTCCTGACAAATTAGAAAGAAATTCTTCTTTAAACTTGTCCTTTGCCTCTGCCACGGCACCTTGTATAATGCTCGCCGTGTCAATGGTAGGCATAGCTACTACATCCTCTACTGCACATGCGATAGGTGATGAATTACAAATGCCTTCTGAATCTGGCTCTACACGCATTACATGAAAAAACCAAGGCAAACCAGCTACTAATGCGGTTAATATTGCTTTGTTTTTTAATTTCTTCATGTTTATTTCTACTTCAAAACTACAAAGACTATGCTAAGTTTATTCTTATAACTGACATCGATTAAAAAAATTGTAGTCAAACGAGGAATTATTAATAATTATAGCTCTATTTCTTGCTAAAACCTCCCTTTTCACTTGATTAAATCCACATATTTATACGAATTTTGCCTATTCTTTATTTTGGCTTTCCTTATGGGCGTTTGCTTAACCTATTTAAAATGCTAATAGCCGCATCTGCTATTACCGTGCCTGGTCCAAAAATAAAATCAACCCCGTTGTCAAACAAAAATTGGTAATCTTGCTCTGGAATTACTCCTCCTGCTACAACCAAAACATCACCCATTTCTTGTTTCTTGAGTTCCTTTACAACTTCTGGCATAAGCGTTTTGTGCCCAGCAGCTAGAGAAGATACGCCTAAAATGTGCACATCATTTTCCATAGCCTGCTTAGCCACTTCTGCCGGTGTTTGAAACAAAGGTCCCACATCTACATCAAAGCCCAAATCAGCAAATGCAGTGGCAATAATCTTAGCTCCTCTGTCGTGGCCATCTTGGCCCATTTTAGCCACTAAAATCCGAGGCCTTCTTCCTTCTGTTTTAGCAAAATCATCTGCTAAATTTCTGGCAGATATTACTTTATCATTGTTTTGCACTTCTTTCAAATATACTCCACTAATCGTTGTATTGTTGGCTTTGTACCTCCCAAACACATTTTCTAAGGCCAGCGACATTTCGCCTAGAGTTACTCTAGCCTCTGCGGCTTCAACACAAATTTCAAGTAAATTTTGATTTCCGTTCGCTGCATTCTCAAGCTTTTTTAATAACATATCCACTTTTGCCTCATCCCTGGTCGATTTTATATTGTTTAATCGGGCAATTTGTCCTTCTCTTACTGCTTTGTTGTCTACTTCTAAAATGTCAAAATCAGATTTTTCGTCTGTTTTGAATTTGTTTACACCAACTATTATTTCCTTTCCAGCATCTATGTTCGCTTGCTTAACAGCCGCACACTCTTCTATTCGCATTTTAGGAATGCCACTCTCTATTGCTTTAGCCATTCCTCCCAAATCCTCAATTTCTAATATGTACTCCCACGCTTTTTCTGCTAATTCTTGAGTGTACTTTTCTATAACATCACTGCCTCCCCAAGGGTCTATTACCTTGGTAATGTCGGTTTCTTGCTGAATAATTTTTTGCGTGTTTCTTGCTATTTTAGCACTAAAGTCCGTTGGGAGTGCAATTGCTTCGTCAAAACTGTTGGTGTGCAAACTTTGCGTTCCGCCAAAAACTGCAGCCAAAGCTTCAATTGTAGTTCGTGCAACATTGTTGTATGGATCTTGCTCAGTTAGGCTCCAACCGCTCGTTTGACAATGGGTTCGCAATGCCATTGACTTGTCGTTATGGGGGTTAAATTGTTTTATCAGCTTTGCCCACAATAACCGTCCTGCCCGCATTTTTGCTATTTCCTTATAAAAATTCATTCCTATTCCCCAGAAAAAACTGAGGCGCGGAGCAAAATCATCTACAGCCAATCCTGCTTCCAATCCGGTTCGAACATAATCCAATCCGTCTGCTAATGTATAAGCAAGTTCCAACTCAGGTGTGGCTCCAGCTTCTTGCATATGATAGCCCGAAATACTGATGCTATTAAACTTGGGCATATTAGCTGATGTGTATTTAAATATATCGGAAATGATACGCATACTTGGAGCTGGTGGGTAGATGTAGGTATTTCTTACCATAAACTCCTTCAGAATGTCATTTTGTATCGTTCCTGCCAACTCACTTTCTGAAACTCCTTGTTCCTTTGCAGCAGCAATATAAAATGCCATAATGGGCAATACCGCTCCGTTCATAGTCATGCTAACGGAGATGTCGCCCAGTGGAATCTCATCAAACAGAATTTTCATATCCTCAATAGAGTCAATAGCTACTCCCGCCATTCCCACATCCCCGGTTACTCTTGGGTGATCGCTGTCATACCCCCTATGCGTTGCTAAATCAAAGGCAACCGAAAGCCCTTTTTGTCCCGCAGCCAGGTTTCTTCTATAAAAGGCGTTACTTGCTTCAGCTGTACTAAAACCAGCGTATTGTCTTATAGTCCAAGGACGGACAGTGTACATGGTACTATACGGACCACGGAGGTAGGGTGAGATGCCGGGTTGGTGTCCTTCCGCAGCAAGCGCTAAACTTGGGATGTTAGAAATTAGATGATTAGCACCCCCCTTTCCCAT
>JBEAPG010000313.1:0-3277 GCA_041164545.1 Bacteroidota bacterium | reverse complement strand
GGTTTAGATACAGATATTTCTAAGCTTCCAAAAGGCGTGTCTAAAGATATAGCAGGAATGCTTGAGTTTAATAAGAACATTATTGAAGCCACAAAAGATGTAGCCGTTGCATATAAAATAAATACTGCCTTTTATGAGCAATTGGGTAGTAAAGGGTGGGATGCATTAGAAAAAACCCGCGAAATGCTTCCTTCAAATACACTGTCTATAGCAGATGCTAAACGAGGCGATATTGGTAATACAAGTACAATGTACGCCAAAGCATTTTTTGAAACAATGGATTTTGATGCACTTACTGTTGCCCCCTATATGGGTTTTGACAGCATTGAACCTTTTTTGAAATTTGAAAATAAAATCACCATTGTGCTTGGTCTTACTAGCAATGTTGGAAGTGCTGATTTTCAAACTAACGCTCTTTATTCTCCTCCCCTCTACCAAACTGTTTTGGAGCGTGTTTCTTCTTGGGGAACACCTGATAATCTAATGTTTGTAGTAGGGGCAACGAAAGCTGCTGAACTTCAAAGTATAAGAGACATTGTGCCTCGCCATTTCTTGCTTATACCCGGAGTTGGCGCACAAGGTGGAAGTGCAGTAGAAGTGTGCAAAAACGGAGCTAATAGTATTGGCGGATTGCTGATTAATAGTTCGCGGGGCATTATATATGCCTCATCTGATGAGAATTATGCAGAAGTAGCAAAAGAAGAGGCAATTAAATTGGCCAATGAAACTGCGGAATATGCTAGTTTGATATGAGTTTTGCTTTTAACGAAGATCTTTTGCAGTTTATCTGGGAAAATCAACTTTATGCAAATAATGAATTAAAAACTATTTCGGGTGATTCCATTAGCATTATAAACCAAGGGTTTCTGAATAAAAATAGCGGGCCCGATTTTGAAAATGCCAAAATAAAAATTAACGATACTCTTTTTATTGGTGCTGTTGAAATTCACCTAGATGCCAAAGATTGGTCTATGCATTCACACCACACAGACGCTGCATATAACAATGTTGTGCTGCACGTTTGTTATACTGCAAACGAAAATGTGGTAAGACAAGACGGAACTTCTATACCAACCCTTGAGCTAAAAGACAGAATAAATTCAAAAGCGTTGTTTGCCTTTCAAAAATTGATGGAAGAAAAAGCTTTTGTTCCTTGTGCAAACATTTTGCCTACTATAGACTCTTTTTCAAAACTAGCTTGGATAGACCGTGTGTTGATAGAGCGACTCGAAGATCGTTGTGCTAGCTTTAATAACTACCAAACACATTCCAACGGAAATTGGAGTCAAACGTTTTACACGGCCGTAGTTCGTGCTTTTGGTATGCCTATTAATAAGCAAGCCTTTGAACAAATAGCATTTAAGTTGCCGTTTGAACTGGTGCAGCGCCACTCTGCTTCGCTTTTTCAACTTGAGGCTTTATTTCTAGGTATAGCAGGTGTTTTGCAAAACGTTGATTCTGCAGATTTATACGCAGACGGATTGCAAAAGGAATACAAATTTCTGGCGAGCAAATACAATCTAGATACAATTGATGTTCCACTGAAATTTGGTAGAATGAGGCCTATGAGTCTGCCTACATTAAAGCTGGCTCAACTTGCCGCATTATGGCACCATTCGCCTAACTTGGTTTCTACTGTACTAAGCCTACCAGATTTGCAAACCATAAACGAGTTGCTAAATTTTGATTTGTCCGACTATTGGAATACCCACTACACATTAGGTAAATCGTCAGCTGAAAAGAGTAAGTCACTTTCAAATTCTGCAAAGCAACTTCTGCTGCTAAATGCTATTATTCCTTTTGTTTTTTATTACGAAAAGTCCAAAAATAATGGTGATACTGATCACGCTATTCAGTACCTAAATGCGCTGAAATCAGAAAAAAATTCGATTATTTCATCATGGAAATCGTTGGGTTGGGAGGTTGAAAATGCATATACATCTCAGGCTTTATTACATTTGTACAAACATTATTGTGTGCCCAAAATGTGTCTTAGTTGCAACATTGGGCGAAAAATTTTGTTAAAAGAAGTATAATTGAATCATTCAGAAAAATTGTGGAGCAAAATGCTTTTGGTGTTTGCACTTTTCTTGGCGATAAACTAAAAATAAGCACAAATCGGATCCGCTTGTATTTTACCTACACCTCCTTTTTTACGTTTGGAAGTCCTATCATTATCTACTTTATTTTGGCTTTTTGGCTTAATATAAAACACTACGTTCATGAACGCGAGCGTTCAGTATGGGAGTTGTAATTTGTCCTATATTTTGTTCGCTTTTTTAATCATACGTTAATAAGCGTTAATAAACGTTAATTTTTGTTTGTACTTTTGTCTTATGCAAAGTGAATTAAACCTATACCGACATACGAAAGGATTTCAACACAATCACAAAACGACTGCTCTAAAATGCTCTAATTGCAAACAAGACTTTTTAGCAAATCGTAAAACTGCTAAGTTCTGCAGTAACTCTTGTCGCTCACAATATTGGATGACAAAGAATCAGAAAAAAGTTATAACACTTGCAGTACCTGAAGATATTGACGAAGCATATCTTGAAAAAATCAAAAACATGCTAATTAACTATAAGTCTACAAGAAATGCCGAATTAGAGCATGCACCTTTTCACACATATCACGAGGAAGTTTTTCAATCCGAAAAAGAATTAAGAATTTTTATGGCTCAAGCAGGTTTCAAAGACTACAAAATTCCAAAACACGACATGGGTATATACTATGACGAAGGTTTAACTATTCGCAAGTTTGAAGAAGGATGGGAAGTAAAAATTGCTAGCTAAAGCAAGATTTTACTCGTAGACCAAGTCAACATCGTCACTAAGTGGGTGCGCCTGACACGTAAGAATATATCCCATTTCAATTTCTGCGTCGCTTAACCCTTCGCGCTCTTCCATATTTGCTTTGCCAGATCTAAGCCTTGCTCTACACGTAGTGCAAACTCCTACTGTACAACTATATGGCGGATCTAGACCTGCTTGCTGAGAAGCTATAAGAATAGTTTCGGTAGGTTTTACTACTACTTCTTTTTGCTGTCCAAATACTTCAACTTGTATCTTTCTTTCTATTATTTCATCACTATAATTTAATGCGCCGTCAGCATCTTGAGTTGCTGCATCATCATTGCTTTCTTTATTAACTGCTGTAAAATATTCTACAAAAATGTTTTCGTCTCTTACTCCGGTTGCCTTCAATCCATTTTCTACCACCTGCATCATTGCACTTGGACCACAGGTATAGTATTTTGCTGTTGGGAAGTTTAACC
>JBEAPG010000312.1:0-3289 GCA_041164545.1 Bacteroidota bacterium | reverse complement strand
GTGTGCATCGATGTGCAAAACGGTCAAATCATCAAAACATTCATTAAAAGCCCGAATGGTCCCAATAGAAATACTGTGTTCGCCTCCAAAAATGGTGACAAATTTATTGCGCAGGATGTATTCCTTTACTGTTTTATGAACCTTGGCAACTACAGCTTCAGGACTGCTCTTTTCATCTATAGCATCAGCCAAATAGACCCCTTGTTTGTAGACCTCGCTCTCGGTTTCAATATCGTATAACTCCATGTTTTCAGAGGCTCTTAAAAAAGCCTCTGGGCCTTTATCGGCTCCTTTTTGCCAGGTACTTGTACCGTCGTAAGGCACGGGAATTAAAACGATTTTACTCGTGTCAAGACTGCTGTAAGCTGCAGGAATTCCCGCATAAGTTCTAGTGCTCATAACCTAAAATTGATAGTAATTGTTCGCTTGTTTGCTGTGGCGTAAATACCGAAGTTTCTATTTTTCCTTCAGCATCTTTTTGAATTAAAATATGTTTTGGGGTTGGGATTAAACAGTGTTGTAAGCCACCAAAGCCGCCTATAGATTCCTGATAGGCCCCGGTGTTAAAGAATCCTATGTACAAAGGCCTGTCTTTTTTAAACTTAGGCAAATAAATAGCATTCACGTGTTGTTCACTATTGTAATAATCATCGCTATCACAAGTTAGGCCACCCAATAGGACACGTTCATATTCATCATACCAGCGATTTACAGCCAGCATAATAAATCGCTTATTGATGGCCCAAGTATCAGGTAAGGTGGTGATGAATGATGAATTGATCATATTCCACTTTTCACGATCGTTCTGCTGCTTTTGGTGCAGAATCTCATAAATCGCTCCGCCACTCTCTCCTACAGTAAAACTGCCAAATTCAGTAAAAATATGAGGAACAGGGACCCCTTCAGAGGTACAAGTGATATTGATTTGATTGATGATTTCATCAATCATATAATTGTAGTCATAATCGAACGCCAATGAATTTTTTATTGGGAATCCTCCTCCAATATTAAGACTGTCTAAGGTGGGGCAGACTTTCTTCAATTTGGTGTAAACCTTTAGACACTTTAAGAGCTCATTCCAATAATACGCATTATCCTTAATCCCAGTATTGATGAAAAAGTGAAGCATTTTGAGTTCAACCTTGTCATTATACTTGACTTGGTCCTCATAAAATGGAACGATGTTTTTGTAACCAATACCCAATCTGGAAGTATAGAATTCAAATTTTGGCTCTTCTTCTGAGGCAATACGAATTCCGATCTTGAAGTCGCGCTCAATAGCATCCCCTAAAAGCGCGAGTTCTTCGTAATTGTCAATTATTGGGATACAATTCTCATGGCCAGAATTAATCAAACGTCCTATGTTCTCGATGTATTCCTCACGTTTAAATCCGTTACAAATCACAAAGGTATCCTTAGTGATTTTCCCCTCTGCTTTTAAATTCTCTACAATATTGATGTCATAGGCCGATGACGTCTCAATGTGAATATCATTGCTCAAGGCTTCAACCAAAATGTGTTTGAAATGAGAACTTTTGGTGCAGTAACTATAATTGTAAGTGCCCTTATAGTCGTGCTTTTCGATTGCGCTAGCAAACCAAGCTTTAGCCTTTTGGATATTTTCTGAAATTTTTGGTAGATAGGTGAACTTTAGCGGCGCACCATAGGTTTCAACCAAATTCATTAAATCGATATCGTGAAATTGTAGGTGATCTCCATCAAGTTTGAATTCTTCTTGAGGAAACTCGTAGGTCTGATCAATAAGATCAATGTATTTTGTGTTCATTTATTTTTGTTGCCTTACCGAAAATTGCCGGTGTTAATAATAATTGTGATCAGGAGTTTAATATGAAGTAACTCATACAATTATTGGCAACAAGGCCCAGATCTTTTTACGCAAAAGATGGGCTGTGCGCGGTATCAAAAAAACGGAAGCTAGCTTTAAATTTCGGTCGCTTACCTGGTAAGCAGTTTTTGAATATGACTTCCTTTTTTTCAAAAACCCGAAGGTAGAAACTTGGTTCACTCGTTCAGCTAAAAACAGGGCAAATGTAATTTATTTTTTGAAAAACAAGTCGATTGTTCGAAAAAAATAAAAGGCTTTAATTTTATTTTAAAGCATTGAGAATAAGCTTATTTCATCATCATTTAGGTGACGATAACGCCCTCTTGGAAGATCCTTTTTAGTCAGGTGTGCTAAAGCGACACAATCGACTTTAACCACTTGGTAGCCCAAGTGCTCGAACAGTTCTCTAATAATGCTGCTGCCCATGTTTTTGATTCTCAATCCCACCTCTTTTTTCGCGGCATTTGCGACATAGCTAATTTCTTCAACAACTACTGTGCGGCCATCGACACTTTGACCTTCTCTTATTTTGATTAAGTCTTCATTTTTTAGGTTCTTACTGAGTTCTACATGAAAGAGTCTAGGCAAGCCCTTTTTGTGTAACTTTTGCATGAGGCGGTCATCATTGGTAAATAAAAATAATCCTGTAGCATTGCGCCCTAATCTTCCGACAGGGGCCACTCGGGCATTTGTAGCATTGGCAATTAAATCCATCACGGTTAATCCCTTTGACTCACTTGTGGTTGAGGCCACCGACTTTGGCTTGTTCAACAAAACATAAGCTGGAGGATCTTGCTGCAATCGACGCCCATCAAATTTAACCTCATCTCCGGCTTTTACCAGGTACCCCATGGTATTCACCACTTTATTATTCACAGTAACTAAGCCTGAAGCAATATAGGTATCGGCCTCACGACGCGAACAAACCCCGCTATTGGCGATAAACTTATTCAGGCGTGTCCCATCACGCTTAGGCTCTGCCGGTTTTGAAGGCTTTGTAAGAGTAGGCCTCCCCCCTTTACCCCCTTGACCTAGTGGCTTCCTGTTTTTTTGAACAGGGCGGTCTCCTGTAGGTTTGCGGGTGGTGGACGGCGCCTTGGGCGAACCACTTTTTTTCTTGACCATTAGATGGGTGAATTGAATTTAGGGCACAAAGATAGACAATAAAAGATGTCTCTTGCTTTGAGCGCACTGACTTCTTTTGTAGTGGTTTAAAACCAACCGTAAATGAGTCGTTCGGGATTGAGTAAAACAATACTGAATACCCCAACGATTATCCCCAATCTCAGTAAGGCGTGTAAGACCAAATAATCCCGTCGCTCTTTGGCCCGCCATAACAATAAAGCGCCATACGGAAGAATAGCCATAGTCATGTAAAAGTAGTAGCGCATGGCGTGAATGTCGTAATACAAAATCAAGACCAAGGAAGGCAAAAAGGTCAGT
>JBEAPG010000311.1:0-3291 GCA_041164545.1 Bacteroidota bacterium | reverse complement strand
CATTTAAATTATAATTGATTATATATGAAACAAGTTGTCACATTTGGTGAAATTATGCTTAGGCTATCGCCTCCTGAATTCTTGCGTTTTTCACAAGCTCACACTTTTGAAGTGGTATATGGTGGAGGCGAATCTAACGTTGCAGTTTCTTTAGCTAATTATGGTATATCCGTAAACTTTGTTACTCGATTGCCAAAAAATGACATTGGTGAATGTGCCTTAATGGAAATGCGAAAACAGGGGGTGAATACGCAATACATACTGCGAGGAGGTGACCGTTTAGGAATCTATTTTTTAGAAACAGGAGCAGTAAGTAGAGGGAGCAAGGTAATTTACGATCGAGCGCATTCTGCTATGGCAGAAATACAACCAGGAATGGTTCCTTGGAAAGAGGTATTTAAAGAAGCTCAATGGTTCCATTGGACAGGTATTACTCCTGCAATTTCACAAGGGGCCGCAGACGCCTGCTTAGAAGCTGTAAAAACTGCTAGTGAAATGGGAGTCACAATTTCTACCGATTTAAATTATCGCGCAAAATTGTGGAAATACGGGGGAAATCGTGAAGCTATTATGACTGAATTAACTTCATATTGCGATGTGATTTTAGGTAATGAAGAAGATGCTGAAATGCATTTTGGAATAAAACCTCAAGGACTTGATGTGTCACGCCACGGAGATCAAATTACTGCTAAAGCATTTCAATCTGTTTGCGAACAAATGATGCAAAAATTCCCAAAAGCAAAAAAGGTAATAACGACATTAAGAGGTTCCATCTCTGCTTCTCATAATTCATGGGCAGGTGTTCTTTTTGATGGAAAAAAACTTTATGAGAGTCCTCAATATCAAATTACACATATAGTTGATCGAGTTGGAGGTGGTGATTCTTTTATGGGAGGTTTAATATACGGTTTACTTACTTATCCAAATGATGACCAGCACGCACTCAATTTTGCTGTTGCAGCTTCTTGCCTAAAACACACCATCAAAGGAGATGCCAACTTAGTGACAGTGGATGAAGTTGAAAAATTAATGGGGGGCGATGCCTCAGGAAGAGTAGCACGATAAACAAAAAATAGTATGGCACAGTTTACAAGACATCAAGTTATCAGCGAAATGCACCGAACCAGTATGGTACCACTGTTTTATCATAATGACTTGGGTTTGGCAAAAAAAGTACTCCAAGCTTGTTATGAGGGTGGGGCTCGTTTACTCGAATTTACTCATCGAGGAGATTTTGCTCATGAAGTTTTTCAAGAATTAATTCATTTTTCTAAAGAGCACTTACCTGGTATGATACTTGGTGTGGGTTCTATTACAGATGCTGCCTCTGCGAGTTATTATATGCAAATTGGAGCCAATTTTGTAGTAACCCCTGTCTTTAGAGAAGATATTGCAGTAGTATGCAACCGACGTAAAGTTTTATGGTCACCCGGATGCGGAACCCTTACAGAAATTGCAAAAGCGGAAGAGATGGGCGCTGAAATAATTAAATTATTCCCAGGAAACATTTACGGTCCTGAATTTGTAAAAGCTATAAAAGGCCCTCAACCATGGACAAGCATTATGCCCACGGGGGGTGTAAGTACAGATCCTCAAAACCTTTTGGCATGGTTTAAATCTGGAGTGGTTTGTGTAGGTATGGGATCTCAATTAATTTCTAATGAGGTTTTGGCAAATAAAGACTTTGAAGGACTTAAAGAAACAGTAGCAATAACTTTACAAACCATTCAATCAATAAAAGATGATTTATGAGTTATTTTAAAATCTTCACCGTTCTTTTTCTAACATTAATCATATTGAGTTGTGGTTCTTCATCAAAACAAAAAGTAGTAAGGCTAGGACACGGTTTAGATGTAACCCATAGTGTTCATCAGGCCATGCTTAAAGCCAATACCTATTTAGAAGAATTGTCAGAAGGTAAAATGAAACTACAAATTTATCCCAATCAACAACTCGGGAGTGAACGTGAATGTTTAGAACTTTTACAAATTGGAAGTTTGGACATGACCAAAGTGTCTAGTGCCGTATTAGAAAACTTTGCCCCCAACCTTCGCATTTTTGGGCTTCCTTTTCTATTTGATGATAAAGCTCATTTATTTAATGTTTTAGATGGACCTATTGGTGAAGAGTTGTTGGAAGAAGGAACAGAATATTGGCTGAAAGGCCTTGGGTATTATGATTCTGGGAGTAGAAGCTTTTACACTCGTGAACGACCTGTGAGCCTTCCGGAAGATTTACAAGGACTTAAAATAAGAGTTCAAGAAAGCGTTTCAGCAATAGATATGGTAAAACAATTAGGGGGCTCACCTACTCCAATCTCATGGGGTGAATTGTATACTGCACTTCAGCAAGGAGTTGTTGATGGTGCTGAAAATAATCCTCCAAGTTTTTACCTATCCCGACACTATGAAGTTTGTAAATATTACATCATAGATGAACATACTATGATTCCCGATGTGATTTTAGTCAGTACTCATTTTTGGAATCGTTTGTCAGCCCAAGAACAAGAATGGCTTGAAGCAGCTGTTAAAAAATCAGTGCCCGATCAAAGAGCACTTTGGATTGCTTCTGAAAATGAATCATTAAACGCAGTCAAAGAAGCGGGAGTTGAGGTTACTTACCCAGATAAAAAACCATTTCAAGAAGCAACTCAAGAAATGTATAATAAGTATAGCGAAGACCCTGCTATTGCACGTTTAATTAATCAAATTCGTAATGCAAAACCTTAGAAAAAGAATAGATGAATGGGTAGCAAGATTACTCATTATAATTTTGGGAATTATGGTAATTAATGTACTGTGGCAAGTATTTACCAGATTTTTTACAGATTCACCAAGTTCTTTTACTGATGAACTTGCTCGTTATTTAATGATTTGGCTTGGGATTTTAGGTGCTGCATATGTAGCCGGTAGAAATGAACATGTAGCTATAGATATATTGGTACAAAAAGCACCAAAAAAACTAAGTGCTTTAATGAAAAAAATTACCAAACTTAGTGTTTTTTGCTTTGCTTTATTTGGTATGGTCATTGGTGGTGGACGTTTGGTTTATGTTACTTTAAAATTAGGACAATACTCTCCTGCTCTACAAATACCCTTAGCGTTTGTCTATGCAATTATTCCTATTAGCGGAATCTTAATTGTTTTTTATAAACTCACTCAACCTAAATCGTAGTTATGGAATTAATACCTGTCATTGTCCTTCTATTAAGTTTTATCTTTTTCATATCAATTGGAACACCTGTGGCATGGAGTATTGCATTGTCTTCATTACTCACTATTATTACCTCAA
>JBEAPG010000310.1:0-3298 GCA_041164545.1 Bacteroidota bacterium | reverse complement strand
CTGGACTAGCTTCTTTTAACTGCTTGTAAGTAAATATACCAGCATTGTTAAGAAGCAATTCTATTTTAGGACCTATACCCTCTATTTTCTTAAGGTCGTCTCTTTCAACGCTACTATTTTCAATAATGTCCGCAGACTTTTGCTCTACTGGTGAGGAAAACTCCAATTGTGAGTCGACTACCTCATCTACTTGGCTTTCAACTACTTCTATGGCAGATTGTACTTCTTCACTGGGCGTTTCTATTTTATGCTCTTCATCGACGTTCGACTCCAAACTTACAGCCGATCTAAGCTTTAATTCTTCCAATTCCTTTTTTAGTGAATCAAAAGACGTTTCCGCCGATATTTTGGCTTGTTGATACTCGCTTAGTTTAAGATTTAACTGGTCTATTTCTCTGCGTTGATCCCTTATTTTGACGTCATACTCGGTTGTATCAAATGGCATAGATGCTGGCTCTGCTGGTTCTACTTTTTTTGCTTTTAGGTTTTCTAGTTGCAACTCCAAATCCTCAATTCTGGTTTTGTATTTGCTATTGAGCATCAATCGTAATAAGTATCCAAGAATAAATGCACCCAATAATATAACTGCGATTTCCCACACGTAGGTTGTCATCGTACTTGCTCCAGGTCCTTCAAAAAACTTTTCGGTAAACATATGTTGGTTGATTTTCTTATTTAATCATTAATAATTATCTCTACTCTCCTATTTCTGCTGCGTCCTTCTTCTGCTGCATTGTCTGCTAGAGGCTCTGTTTCGCCTTTTGAAACTACATTGATTTTTTCTACTGGCATACCTTTAGCTATTAATTCATCTTTAATAGCGCTGGCTCGTTCCATACCCAAAGAAAAGTGATCGTTATTTTTACTTTTATTGTCTGTATGCCCTACAATATCAATATCGTTATTGCTAAACTTAGCTACTATAAGATCTAGGTATTCTAAAACCTCAGGGGTAAGCATTGTCTCTTTCGTATCTGCGGGGTAATGAATAACAGCACCAAACTCCGTTTGCTCTATAAATTCATTTTTTATCAAAACATTTATTTCGGCACCTTCCACAGTTGATTGTGCTGAAACACCATCTACTTGCTTAGAACCAAGTACAAATCTACTGTCATCAATTTCTGGAAAAAGTGTTCGAATGGCTGCCGCTCTTGCCAGTCCCAAATTATCAAATGCTGAATTATTGATTTCTCCTATTGCGTATTTTCCAACAATATTCAATGCATTTGTCGTACCCAATTTGTTTAAGATGTCTTCTTTAAAAACTCCAAAATCTGTCGTTGTATTTGGTTTTTCACTGTTCCAGTCAAAAGAAAATGATTGTTTGGTCTGAGCTACCTTGGTGCTATTATTACACTTCTGCTTAATCTTACAAACGTAATACCAACCAGAACCCAAAGACCAAAGCGCAAATAGAAATAGGATAAGATAAGCTCTAGAATTCATTTTTATCGGTTTGGTTTACAATAATTTAAAAATTGCGGAGAAGGAGGGATTCGAACCCTCGGTACCCTTTTGGAGTACATACGCTTTCCAAGCGCACCTAATCGACCACTCTAGCACCTCTCCGAATCGTGTGCAAAGTAAATTATAATTTAAACAATTTCAATGCATTAGATGTAGTAATAGCATCTATCTCCGAAATAGGCAAGTTATATACTTCCGCCAATTGAGATGCAACATACTTCAGATAACTACTTTCGTTTCTTTTGCCGCGAAAAGGAACGGGTGATAAATAAGGTGCATCTGTTTCTAAAATTAAACGTTCTATTGGTGTTTCTATAAGCACCTCCCTAAGAGTTGTATTTTTAAAAGTTACTACACCTCCTATTCCCATATACATTCCTCGATTTACAATGCGTTCAGCTTCTTTCAAATTGCCGCCAAAGCAGTGAAATACCCCATCAATCCCGTTGGAATAATGAGCATCTAATATATCAAGCAATAACGTAGTAGATTCTCTTGAATGAATAACTATTGGCAGATCCCTTTCTTTTGCCCATTCACATTGTAGCAAAAAAGCTTCTTCTTGAATACCTTGGGTGCTTTTATCCCAGAATAAATCAATACCGATTTCTCCTACTGCAATACATTCTTCACTACCTAATTCTTTTTTTATTATTGAAAGTTCTTCTTTGTAATTTCCTTGGACTGAGCATGGATGGAGTCCCATCATACGATAGCACATTCCTGGATATTCGCTCACCAACCTAGATATTCCTGCAATACTTTCCGTATCTATATTAGGTAAAAATATTTTAGAAACACCTTCTTTAATGGCTCTTTCAATAACCGCATTTCTGTCTTCATCGAACTCTGCAGCATAAATATGTGCGTGTGTATCTATCATTTTACCACGTTTTCTTTTCTTTATTTAAAAATGCATCCATACCATCTATACAATCTTGCGAAGCACGTGACTCTGCATTATAAATAGAAGCCAGTTCTAATGCAGGGGTCATTTCCATAGTTGCCACCTTGCGCATTAGCTCCTTGGTTTTAGCTATAGAATTAGCAGATGTGCTCGAAATCACGCTCTGAATTCTATCCATAACGCTTTGGTCAAAACTCTCTTTTTCATAAATATCCGAAACCAAACCTATTTGTTTTGCTTGTTCAGAATTAATTATTTCTCCAGTTAGCAATAGTTTGTTCATATCGCTACCTGAAATTTTGCGTGCTAAAAAAGTGAGAACGATGGCAGGAATAAAACCGATTTTCACTTCCGTATACCCAAAATTGGACTCTGTAGTTGCAAAGCAAAAATCGGTAACCGTTGCTAAACCACAACCGCCAGCCAAGGCATACCCATTCACTGCCGAGAATGTGAGCTTAGGTGAGTTGTATATGTTGCTGAACATTTTTGCTAGCAAAAGACTATCCTGCTTATTTTCTTCTAAAGTGTTTTTGCGCAATTGCTTTAGGTAAGCCAAATCAGCACCAGCACTAAATGCTGGGCCATTGGCATTTATCAAAATGGCTCTCACCTCATTATTGAAATTAAAATCTACCACCGCGGTATTAATCATTTCTACTAGACTAGCATTAAATGCATTTCGCTTATCGGGTCTATCTAGTGTGATTATACCAATTCTGTTTGCGATCTTGGTCTGTAACATTACAGCAAAAAAAAGCCTTCTATCTGAAGATAGAAGGCTTTTTGTCAAAATTTGCTTTTCGTATTATTTAGAAACTGTAATCCGCTTAGTTGCGTAGTAGTTGCCGTTTTTCACTTGTACAAAGTATACTCCATTAGCTACTGCTGATAGGTCTACACTGTATTTACCGTTCAAAT
>JBEAPG010000309.1:0-3298 GCA_041164545.1 Bacteroidota bacterium | reverse complement strand
GTAATCCTTGCTTTGACTATATCTCAAAATGTAGGCTTCCCATATTTAGTACCTAATAATTGAATTACATCTTAGATAAAATCTTCCTTTAGATTGGAAGGGAAAACCTGATTTGGTTTAGAGGATTTTAAAGACAAATCGATAAATTTGATTTGACTTTTGAATATATTGGATTTGTAAGCAATTGATTAATATACGAATACAGAAATGTTAGTCAGAAGCTTATAATTGGATGACAAAAAGATAATAAGGGGCAGAAACCAATATGAATACAGAATTTTACCTTAAAGAATAACTTTTTAACTAAAACCAATAGAATGAAAACAAGTGTTAAAGTTCTTCACTGGACACCACGCATCATCTGTATCCTGGCTATTCTTTTTATCAGTTTATTTGCTTTGGATTCTTTTAGTCCTGATTTGACTATCTGGCAACAGATAGGAGCATTTCTCCTTCATCTCATTCCATCCTTTGTTTTAATCTTCGTACTTATTGTTGCATGGAAGTGGGAGTTTATTGGCGGTATAATTTTTACTTTAATTGGGCTTGGATTTAGCCCAGTTATCTTTTTGCATAATTATAAAATGAACCAGTCTGTTTGGATTAGTCTTAGTATTATTCTTTTCATTACAATGCCATTTATTATCGTGGGTATTCTTTTCATTATGAGTCATAACAGGAAAAAAAAGAACGTTTCATCTACAACTACTAGCGAATAATGGAATATGAAGCCAGCCCAGACAAATGGCTATATGCAATAAGGTTTCAGTGGTAATGCAAGCATGCTGCCCCGCACAAAATTTCGTATTGGTGGATAGGGAAGTAGCCCGGAATCCCTTATAGCACGTGGCCTCAACTGTGTACTCGAATAATAAAATGATAACTTCGAAAATTTAGAAAACACCTTATGGAATACTTCAGAATAGTTAAACTAAAAACCACGGAACAAAATATTCAGAGCCAACTGAAATTAGCTAATTTGGATGACTGGAGTACCGAAATTTTTAATTTGGATAAACCGAGTGAAGAGAATGCCAACATTGGCGGGTTGTGGGGAGAGTTTACACTGAACCGAAGCCAAATAAAAGGTGGAATTCGTTTTGCGTTAATAGAGTGTCCCAATGCATTATGTTGGACTATTACCAAGGGTTATCCTCATGATCCCGAATCTGTCATTATTCACTTAACCATAAATCGTCAAGAAAAAAGCGAAGAATTTGTAGAAGAAATTTCAGCATTTTTAGATGATTTAAGTGCTAATCTGAAACTGGTTTTTTAATTGAAAAAAGAACGAAGTTCAATAACTAAGCCCTCTTTGGGTCGGGACGACAAATAATGTTACAACCACAGCGACTGATGAACGGCAATAAAAAATGCTTTCATCGAAATAAAAGCCTACCATTGCAGCGTATTGGACTGCCAATACAGCATTATAGTCCGTATTAAACTAAAAAAAATAGAAATGAAAAAGCTGCAATTAGCCCAAATCAACCCAGCCTTCACGTTGGCCGAAATAATGAAATTATCCAAAAAAGTGTTTTTTGTACTCGTGGTAGCGAGTGCCTTGGTTTCTTGTAAGGACGAGGAATCGGATACAAAACCGATAGACGAAGAGCCTGTAATTGAATATTCAGATAAACCGCCTTTTTACCCAATAGATTTTGAAGAGAAAGGATTTGGCGCAAACTGGACTTGGACTGTTTTTGAAAACGACGATAATCCACCTATAGAATTTGTAGCAAACCCGGATGCAAGTGGTATCAATACCTCTAAAACGGTTGCTAAAATAACGGCTCGTAAAAACGGTGCTAATTGGGTAGGCTGCGAAACCAAGCACGGAGCAGATATTGGGTCATTCAGATTTGATGAAACTAATAAGATAGTTAAAGTATTGGTGTATAAGTCAGTAATAAGTGATGTAGCGCTAAAGTTTGCAGAATATGCACCTCCAGGGGTAGGGGCGGATGCTCAACCAGAAATAAAAGTAGCAAATACTAAAATTAATGAATGGGAAGAATTGACCTTCGACCTTTCGGGAAGCATAGGCAAAGGAGCTACGGGTATTATAGATCAACTTATCCTATTCCCAGATTTTAAGGCACGAAGTAGCGATAACATTATCTATTTCGATAATATCAGATTCGGGAACTAAGAAATCGTGCAGCCTCAGTAAAAATGGCTGAGCTCTTTTGTTCTAGAGTTTGAATAGCACTTGGCAATCTATCTATGGCTACGCTGTTTGCCCAAAGTAGAGGTTAGCAAAGATTTCATTTTGCTGGTGGCAACCTATAGCTTTGGCAACTGTGTCTCCATTGCTGGTTACTGCTAACGAAGAATGATGAGCCAATCTCGCTTCCATAGTACATGTTTTGTCTTGTACTCCATTTTTATTGCCATTTTGGTCAGCAAGGTGCACTTCTATTCGGGTTATGTCTTTTTCAAAGCGGCTTAAATCCTTGGCTATTTCTTTGCTGAAATAAGCATTAGCACTTTCGTTTCCTTCTACGCTCTCGTTTGTGTTAATTAATATTGTCATCCTGTATTTTATTATTGCTTTAGATGCCGAAGATAAAGCGCAAGTATTACTTTACACCAAATTAAAAACATAAATCTATATGATAATACGTCTGATTCGATGGCATTTGGAGTAGACTTGAGACGCCTTCAATTGAAATGACGCTCGCCGGTATGTTTGGCGTTTATCCACGTATGGCTGTAGTTTTTTTTAAGTATTGAAGAAACTGCATATTCAAACATATTCAAAATTTGAATTTGACAGAATAACGACGTTAGTTGGCGCACATCCAAAAATTGTTTCCAAGGAGAAAAAAGTATGATTATTTCGCTGGTTTGCACCAAAACGGACTAGAGCTTTGTCTCGGCAGAGTATTGATTCAGAATTCAGCAAAGTAGTTTAGTACCAATACCAAAAAAGCTATATTTGACCAAGATAAGTCCATATTGAAACCAAAATGAGCAAAGAAACCATTATAGCATAATTCTCAAAGCACTTAGCGCTGAATGAAGTGGAATAGGTACGAAATGCTTAAACACTTCAGATGCAGAAAAAGCAACCAATTTGTATACAAAAGATGGCAATTTTATGCCTTCGGTTGCTCCATCTGCTATTGGTACAGAGCAAATTAAAAAAGCATATGAGTATGTGTTTTCTCAAATTCAACTCACTATCGAATTTTATATTGAAGAGATAACAATTGAACAAGACTTTGCCTTTGCGGTAACGAGTTCAAAAGGAACTACTTTAATTCACACCAATGGAGAGACAGTTCCCGAAGAA
>JBEAPG010000308.1:0-3303 GCA_041164545.1 Bacteroidota bacterium | reverse complement strand
TACTCACACGTTGGTACACTTCTTTGTATTTCGCACTATTGGCCAACGGAGCTTCTTCTTCTTGTAAAATGCTGTTTTCTACCAACTTTGAAGTATAGCTGCACACCAAGAAATTTTTTATCTGAGCTAAATATAAATTATCTTTTGCTCTTTTATCAAAAAGTTCTAGTATAGTATATCCCTCAAATTCTTTATCGGTGACAGTATAGTCTCGTTCATTCACCAGATTCTTAATGGCCACATCCATTAGATCAAACTTGGCCGCATCTTTAAGGTCTACAACAAACAGAAAGTCATAGTCATTCTGCTTAGTCATATGCGCCGACATGTAAAAAGTGCGGTCTCCAAATGCATTGAACAAAATTTGATTATCCGAAATCATTTCATCCAAGTAGTCTGCATCTTCAGTAATTTCAGCCAAATAGGGGTGTGCTTTCAGAAATTTCCATAAATCACTATCGCTAAACTTTTGCCAGTTACGTATTGGACTCTCTGCCTCTAAAAAGAAGATTGCATCTTGGGGAATGAGTTTAATTGCTTCGGTAGATTCACTATTTTTAAAAAACATAGTGTATACATAATAACCTGCGCCTCCAAGTGCAGCCAACAGAAGGACAATAAAAAACAATCGTTTCATATGAAGGTGTAAAAATAAAAAAGTCTTATGCATTGCTGCATATGACTTCGACCAAAATTGGATTTGTTTATTACTTATAATTGGTTAATTAGTATTTCAGCAATTTGATCTTAGTGTTTTTCAAAGGACTTTTCTGCGTTTCTACTAGTTGCTTTTGCTTTCTTGTTTTTTATATTTTGTTGCATTTCAAATTTATCTAGATTTTTTTCATCGGCTTTTATCTGCACATCTATGGCCTATATTTTAGTGCTAGTCGCAATTTTTTTAAGATGTCTTTTGTCGCTTTTGATTTGTTGTGATTTACATTGCAGTTCAAATAATTTGACCCTAAATCGAATAATTCATTTATATCAACACCTTCAGGTGTCACTTGAAGAAGGACGCACACTTAAATTGGGTTAGTACTTATTGAATGAATTAAGATGCCATTAATTAGGTAATCGTAGGCCTTTCAGATTTAACTGGTTTTTGGCCAATCCTTCATTAAACTGCTCTGTACCTAATTACTTCTAGTTTCATTTAAATGCTTTGCAGCTCCTACTTTAAGTGTTGATAATAAAGTCAATACTATGCTGATTAGTGGTTAGTTCAGATTTAATTAGTCGCAAATGTGGAAAAAGGACGCACAAGATTGTAACTTTGCGGTACCATTAAAAAGGGTGTAACATGAAATTGCATAATACTATTAATGGGGAAGAACTAAAGGAAAAAATAAAAAACAGTACCGAAAAGCGTACTACCATTTCCTTTTATAAATATGCCAAAATTGGCAATCCCCAACTGTTTAGAGATCACTTGTATTACCATTGGATGCAACTTGGCGTTCTCGGTAGAATTTACATAGCAAATGAGGGCATAAATGCCCAATTAAGTTTGCCGTCAGCTAATTTAGAGCCGTTTAAACAAACCTTATCGGATATTACTTTTTTGGATGGGGTAAGGCTAAATTACGCTGTGGATGATGACGGAAAATCATTTTTTAAGCTTGCAATAAAAGTGCGAGAAAAAATTGTTGCAGATGGGCTGAAGGAAGATGTGTTGAATGAGTATGGCCCGGCTCCATATCTTGACGTAGAGCGCTTTAATGAAATAACCGAAAATCCAGATGCCATCTTAATAGACATGCGCAATCACTATGAAAGCGAAGTGGGTCATTTTAAGGGAGCGTGGTGTCCAGATGTAGACACATTTAGGGAGCAACTTCCTGTGATAGTGAATGAACTGGCAGAAAAGAAAGATAAGCCAGTAATAATGTATTGCACCGGCGGAATTCGGTGTGAGAAAGCCAGTGCTTACTTAAAACACAAAGGATTTACAGATGTATACCATTTGGAAGGAGGGATTATAAAGTATAGCCGAGACGCAAAGGAAAAAGGCTTGCCCAACAAGTTTATAGGCAAGAATTTTGTCTTTGACGAACGATTACACGAGCGCATTACCGATGATGTTATTGCCCATTGCCATCAGTGTGGTGAGACGTATGATGAGCATGTAAATTGTAAAAACAAGGCGTGTAATTTGTTATTTATACAATGCCCGCAGTGTGCTGAAAAGTACAATCATTGTTGCTCAGAGGAATGTGCTACAATAGCGGCATTGCCAGAAGAAGAGCAAAGGGAATTAAGAAAAGGAAAAGATACAGGAGTTCGTATTTTTAGCAAAGGCCGATTTAAGGATAATACTAAAACCCAGAGCAGTTAACTTTTCTGTACTACCTTTCTTCTTTGAAAAGATAAGAAGTGAATGAGTAAGCTAGTATTTTGAGTGTTGTATTTTCTTGATTTCAAGTGAAATTATACGCTATAAAACGTAGTATAAATTTGTATCGAGAAAGGATCAAGACATTAACTTTCAGTCTAAAATACCAAGTGTCGCCATTGCTTCGTTAGTCCATTATGCTTACCAATCCCGTTCTTCTAATTTTATTCTTCGCTTTGTTAGGCTGTAAAGACGCAAACAAAACATACCATAAAGTTCGGCAATCGGTTATTCATACTGCAAGTGCTTCAAACGAAGCAGTCTCCGACACTTCAAGAGCTCTAATTGAAAAATATTTAGCCGAAAAGGAAGCCAATAATAAAACACGACTGGTTCACATTTTAGTGCCGCTTTGCGATAATGAAAATCAAGGAATAGTGCCCGTAAATGCGAGCTTAGGGAACGGTCAGAATCTAAACACCAATCTGTACTGGGGTGCTGGATATGGAGTTAGAACTTTTTTTAGAAAAAGTGCCGATTGGTCCGTAGTTTCTATTTCCGAAGGTCCTAAATCTGCAATACTTCAAAGGTTGATTTTTAAACATAAGTTAGCGAATGTATATCTTGTTGCAGACGCGTATGCAGGGGATAAGATGGAAGAATGTCTAACGGATTTTTGGTTAGAACTAAATGGGACTAAAAACGTCGGCAGAGATTCAAGTATTGGTCTCATTAATGTAGACTCAGTAGATTTTGTGATTTTCAATGGTCATAACGGTCTTATGGATACGTATGAATTACCAGCAACAAACAAAGATGGACGAAGGAAGGATGCTGCGGTTATTGCTTGTATGTCTCATTCATATTTTACACCACTACTCGAAAAAGCTGGTGGCTATCCGTATAGTATGACCACTAATTTTATGGCTCCAGAGGCCTATGTAAGTCATGCAATATTAAATACTTAA
>JBEAPG010000307.1:0-3375 GCA_041164545.1 Bacteroidota bacterium | reverse complement strand
AGGGGTCTCCATTTGGATACTTTTGATAATTAGGCTGTAAAGACAGTAGTTTCTTTATTGATACGTCCAAAGGCTCTACCTCTCGCATTTCTTGATAAGCAATAGCTAAAATTTTATAGCCTTCAAGTGCTTCTTGTTTATCCTTTATGTTGTCTATGCAAGGGGCTAATGCATCTATTGATTCTTGTATTTTTCCCTCTTCAAAAAGGCTATTTGCTATAAAGAGTACATCCTTACATTCAGACTGAGCTATAGTAAAAAGGCTGAAAAGCAAAAGTACAAGGGTGTTATTTATTCTTGTCATCATTTTAATCATTTAAAACTTTATAATTTATAAAAAAATTATAGCCTGCTCCAATAGCGACATTGCTCAACTTAAAATCATCATCTAAGTAATAGTAGGTATAAACTAATTGTTTGTTTGAATAGCGAGTACTTTCATCTACTGCATTTCGCATAGAATTAAAATAACTGGCTTGCACAAAAACTTGACCAGCCCCTAATTTATAGTTTAGTCCCAAAGCCCCAACCAAACCAACATCAAACCTATTTCGTCTATCAAGCGAGCTTAGGTTTTCTATGGAATAGCTTTCACTACTTGGTTTATAATTAGAAGAAAAATTATTACTTTCAAAAACTAGATATCCTGCATATCCACCAAATTGTATATATGGTTTAATCGGGAAATCTATTTTCGGTGAATATTTTAGTTCAATGGGAATATTTAAATAGGTAAGTTTCTCATCCATATTTAAGTCCCAATTATCAAAAGAATAATCCATTTTCTGCTTATGCATAATTATACCTGTAATTACCTGCTGAGTCGATTAATAATGCCTCCTCTATTATAGTACAATCGGACATAAATGAGGAAAGTGATGAAATACTGGTTTCTAATAATAAGATCATAACTATTGGTACAAGTGAAGATGGCTACGCTCGATTGGTATCTTGTTTTAGTAAAGATGGTAGACAACTCTGGACTCACAAGCTACCTACAACGGCAATTACACGATTTAATGCCGGAATAGTTATGCCAGATGGTTCTATCCTAATTAATTCTTTTGAAACATCAAATTACATTACCAAAATTGCTTCTACTGGAGATTTAGTTTACCATAAGCAGTACAATACTACTGATGTATATGGTCAATTTTCTCCTTTTATTTTAGGAGATGACAACTTCATTTACTTTACATTTCACCAGTATGGCGCAGGCAATCAACCTATTACAATTATAAAACTTGATCCTGAAACAGGGGAAGTTCAAGCAGTTTTCAACTATTCAACAATTCTTTTTGGAGGTAATCCTGGTCCAAATCAGTTTTATATCACAAACTATAAGAACGGCAACTTCCAATCAATCGGTCGATCTAGCAGTCCTAATTTCAAAACTTTTGCAGCGTATTTGCTACCCGAAGCAAATAGAATAGAAAACATAGTGTCCTTTGACACATTGAACTATGCACAAATAAACTGTTTCACTAGCGCGAACAATCACATTTATTACGCCTCCTCTTCTAGTAGTTTAATTGGTTATTCTAATGACATTTTTGATAAAACTTTTAGAATCAATAGTATAGACCCTATTTTAAGTAAAGGGTTGGATAAGGAAATAGAATTAGATATCCGTCAAATTAATCCAAGAAGGATACGAGTAATTGACAATATGCTATTTGTTGTTGGTGATTGTGTGCGTATTTCTGACGAAAAGTGGAGTGGGTTTGTTCTTAAACTAGACTTAGAAGGTAACATACTACAAGAGAAGTACTTTTTGCTTTATAATGATACTCATTTAACAGATATAAGCAAAATAGATGACAACCTTATAATTTTAGGCTATACATCAAGTTTTGGCAAAGGCAAAGAGCAAAACAACAGATTCTATCTTAAAACAAATGAGCATTTAGAATACTAGCGCATAATTTAAACCTAATAGTATAGCATTCTGGGAGCCAAAGAAAGTACAGTTAGTAAAAACTATAGGCCATCTCCATCAAAGAAATGCGGCGAAACGATGAAGCATTGTTTTGCACTATTGGGAATAAAAGTTCCTTAAAGAATGTAAAATTACTGTGAGTAAACGTACTGTAAATAACGAACCACTTCACTACCGCTAAATACTAACTTTAGTTGAAATGGAAAAAATAGCTGGTAACTATTGCTATTTTGATTCCAACATTCTCTTTACCCAATAGGCTGACTTTTTTGCATTTCGCTCTTGAGTTTTAAAATCGACGTGAAACAAGCCAAAGGGAGCTGCATACCCTTCCGCCCATTCAAAATTATCCATCAAGCTCCAAAAAAATAATCCTCTCACTTGTTTATTTGTAACAAAAGGTTCCAAAGATTTAAGCACTTCCTCATAATATGCCATTCTATACAAATCATCACAAGGATGTACTTTATATTCTTCTGGCAAGCTTACTCCACATTCTGTTACGAAAAGAGGTATTGTGTTTTCTAAATGATTGGTCAACCAAGCTAATACTTCGGCTAAAGCTGGATAATATACCTCTTGACCTATACTTGAGACCACGACATTTCGAGACTTGGCCGCTATAACTTTTGCATGAATGTAGGGCATGAGCCAACTATGCTTTACTACTTCTCGTGTATAAACCTGCACTCCTAAAAAGTCAGGTTTAGCATTCATCTTTGTATAGTCGTTGGGTGCTATGTACTTTTCAATTTTTCTTAAAAATGGAAGCTGATCTGTTGGGTACCCCTTGCCAATTACTGGGTCCAAAAAAAGTTGATTTACAAGAGCACTAAAACGGTTTTGTGCAGCCAAATTTTTTGGATTATTATTAATGCTGTGAATACTAGCAAAAGACATTGCTGTTCCAACATTTGAAGCCCCTAAACTTTGTAGCAGCGCGATGCCTGACGCATTAGCTAGGTTAACATGATGTGTTGCAGGTAAAAACTGCTTTAAGCCTATTCTACCTGGAGCATGAATTCCTAGGAAATAACCAGCTCCAGTAAACACGAAAGGTTCATTTAATACAATCCAGTTTTTAACCCTATCGCCCAAATATTTATAGCAAGTTTCAGAGAAATCTAAGAAATAACTTACAATATCATGGTTTGTCCAACCTCCAAAATCTTGTAGTTTTTGGGGTAAATCCCAATGATAGAGAACATACCAGGGATTTATCCCTTTATTCAACATTTCATCTGTTAGTCTGTCATAAAACGCCAACCCTTGTCTATTAATCTTACCTTGGCCGTCGGGCAATATTCTAGACCAGCTAATGGAAGTTTTAAAATTATCAATGCCGAGCCAATCGGTTAAACTAAGGTCCGAAGAATACTTGTCGTAAAAGCTACATGCATTTACAGCAGTATCATTGTTTTTTATTTTTTTTCTTT
>JBEAPG010000306.1:0-3377 GCA_041164545.1 Bacteroidota bacterium | reverse complement strand
TGTATAAATGACTGAAAAAGAGGTGATTCTGCTTTGAAAATAATGCCTGACTTAGCCTCTACACGTCCAAGTTTTGCTCGAATAAACGGGAATTGAAGAAAAAATAATTCTTCAAATTTGAAACGGCGTTGCGCTGCCATTGTATGCTTTTGGCTTGGCGGATGATGTATATACTTGAACGCTTTGGCACGAGGGATAAGTTGGTTTGATTTTACAAATTCTGCATCAAATATTTCGGGAACATCCCATTTTTCGTGCTGTAAAAGATTCTGCAGAATTTGGCGAAACTGCTTGCTTTCAAACCTCCTGTTTCTCATTTGCTCCGTAGTGGAATATATGGCTTCTAGTGGTGCATTTTGTGCGCGATTAGCCGTAGTGTCCATTTCAGGATGGGTAATGTTTATCTTATTGTTGAAGGCAGTTGGTTTGCCAAAAACTACAATTTCCTCATTTATTTTTATATTGGCTTTTAGCCATTTTATTCCCTTAAACCATACCAATTCTAGGCGCCCGCTTCCATCATAAAAAGTGGCTACGAGTCGGCTTCCGTTTTTAGAAACCATTTCTTGCAGACTGGTGATTCTGCCTTTCAGTTGAACATAATTTGCAGTGGCATCCAAATGAGAAATTAGGTCGAAATGACTTCTATCTACATATCGATATGGGTAGTAATGCAATAGGTCTTCGAATGTAAAAATGCCACATTCTTTGTTCAACATTTCGGCGCGTGCTGCACCTACGCCTTTTAAAAACTGTATTTCTGTTTTTAAGAAGTCGGTCACGTGTTAAAATAATTTCCAATTAACGCTCCTATTTCCATCATCCAGGCAATGCCCATATGCACAATTATTCCTCCAAGAATGGATTTACTGTAATACGCGATAATACCCAAAAGTGTTCCCCCAAAGAAGGAAGATACTAATTCGCCAGCTGGTTTTCCCCAATGAATGACTAAATAAAACATCGCCATAGGTAAAATACATTTTGGTCCTAATACTGCCACAAATGCTAATATCATAAACCCACGAAAAAAGAACTCAATGCTTATAAAATCGAGTCCGTAAATGAGTTCATACATACCAAAGTATTTCAAATGAGCGGTGGTATTTATATCGAGCGTATAAAATTTCTGACCTCGTGGATATGCCCCTAGAAAATCACTTTGGGTGCTTGCTAATATGATAAGCGGAAGCATAATGAGCAGCATCATAAAATACGGTTTAGTGTCAAAGTTTTTCAGTGTAAAACCATAGTATGGTTGGTTTGCCTTATCTGCAAAATACCAATAGATTGCGAGTGGAATTAGCAGCATTCCACTTCGTATTACAGTGCCAACTACGGCTTTTAGCCAAGCGTAATTTTCGTAGCTACTCCAGGCTTCAAAATAGGGTTGTAGGAGTAGATGAACGGAACTTCTTCCTGTAAAAGTGAGGGCAGCTAATGCAATTAAAATCAAGAATTTAGTGTTGGTCCACAGCTTCCAGTCTTTATTGAAAAAAGAATATGATAAGTAGCCTAAAACTATGGGGAAAAGGTATAGAAAAAAGTGAAATCGAATGATTTTGCCTTCCCAATAGTGGCTGTACCAATAGTCTCGTAAATGCGGTGTACCGTAGTTAAACCAAGCAAATCCAGCCATAAACAGGAGTGCGAAAAAAAATTCGTAGATATTGAGATGGTCGTGGTAATAGCTTTTGATATAATGTACTATTTTTTTCAATTGGGCTTATTATGTGAGACAATATTAAAACTAACGCGTGGAAAAAGGAAGAGAGACTGCAATTAGTATAAAAAAAGAATCTGATCTCACTTCTTTTGATAAGTTGTCCAAAACGAGTAGAACACTTTTTATTTTTAAGCGTGCATTTTCACTTAAACTTGCATAGTATTCAATTACCGATTATGTAGTTTATTCTTACAATTTTTGCAAGGGGTTGATTTAACTACATTTAACATTTTTTTAGAATAATATGCCAACATACTCTCATCTTCATAATCACAGTCAGTTTAGCCTTTTGGATGGTGCTTCGCGTATAGAAGACATGTTCAGAAAAGCCAAAGCAGATGGTATGCCTGCTGTGGCGCTCACCGACCATGGAAATATGTTTGGTGCGTTCAAATTTGTAAATGAGGGACTAAAGCAAGGGGTAAAACCGATAATTGGGTGTGAGTTTTATATGGTAGAAGATCGAACACGACGTTCATTTATTGGTGACACCAAAGACAAGCGATACCATCAACTCATCCTAGCCAAAAATCAAAAAGGCTACGAAAACTTATCCATTCTGTGTTCGCTGGGTTATACAGAAGGTTTGTATGGAAAATATCCAAGAATAGACAAGGAAACACTAAAGAAATATAGTGAAGGATTAATTGCCACATCGTGTTGTATTGGGGCAGAAATACCGCAGGCAATTTTATTTGAAAGCGATGAAAAAGCGGAAGAATTACTAAAGGAGTATTTGCAAATTTTTGGCGAAGATTTCTATATCGAGCTGCAGCGACACGGCTTGCAAAACATAGATGGAACAGGCAAAAGCCAAGAAGATGTGAACCAAACATTAATCGGTTTTGCTAAGAAGTATGATTTGCACGTCATTGCTACCAACGATTCGCACTACATGGAGGAAGACGACGCTTTTCCGCACGATATTTTGCTTTGTGTGAATACAGGTTCAAAACTCACAGATCCAAAAGGACACGGTAGAGGTATGCGATTTGCATTTCCGAATAATGAGTTTTTCTTCAAAACCCAAGAGCAAATGGCACGACTATTCGCAGATATACCAGAGGCTCTTGATAATACCAATAGAATAGTAGATAGCATTACCACACCGCAATTGCAAAGGGATGTCTTGCTGCCGAATTTTGTACTTCCTGCAGGTTTCAAAACCCAAGATGAATACTTGAAATACCTCACATTTAAAGGGGCAAAACGACGTTATCCTCAAATGACTATCGACATTGAAGAGCGTCTAAATTTTGAACTTCAGGTAATCAAAGAAAGTGGATATCCGGGCTATTTTCTTATTGTTCAGGATTTTACCAGTGTAGCTAGGCAAATGGGAGTGTCTGTAGGTCCAGGACGGGGAAGTGCTGCCGGAAGTGCGGTAGCTTACTGTCTTGGAATTACCAATGTAGACCCCATTGCATATAACTTACTTTTTGAGCGTTTTCTAAATCCAGAAAGGGTTTCACTTCCCGATATTGATATCGACTTTGATGATGAAGGTCGTCAAAAGGTAATAGACTATGTAGTAGATAAATATGGTCAAAAACAAGTAGCTCAAATCATCACTTATGGTAGCATGGCAGCACGTTCGTCTATCAAAGATGTGGGGAGAGTTATGGATGTGCCACTTGCAGAGGTAAATGTT
>JBEAPG010000305.1:0-3387 GCA_041164545.1 Bacteroidota bacterium | reverse complement strand
CTACTGGTTGCCCAAAATGCAACAAGTAAACAATTACTAGAAAAATCGAAAGAGCTTGCAACAAAGTATCATAAACAAGCACTGGAAGTGTCAGCCTCGTTTATCGTAAACGCTATAAATTTGCTTGGAGAGGCAGATATAAATTACAAAGCAAGCAGAAATCACAGATTGCACATAGAGCTTTGTCTTATAAAACTTGCATCATTACAGCACGCTATTGATGTAAGTAAAAAAAAAAGGCTAGGATAGCCAAAGTCATTGAATCTGGTTACTATGCTCACTTATTTGTAGAAGAGAAAGGTACTTCAACCGTTGTTTCTACTGCCGAAAAAAATAAAGTTGTAGACAATGCCGATGAAGTAGCTGAGACAGTCCGACTTGGCAGCTTAAAAAATGTGATGAGTGGCAAGGTTCTAGGTCAAGCTTCAAAGAATAGAGAACCGAATATAGATGATAAAGCCAAGCTTACTCCGCAATCAATCTCGCCTTTTGATACAAATAGTGCTAAAAGTTTCTTTGCAGACTATGCCCAAGAATTACTAAAGCAAAAGCGAAGAAGCTTAGCTTCATTTTTGGCAGATCCCATTATCGAGGTACGAGCAACGGAAGTAATTTTTACAGTTGGCTCAAAAAATGTGGCTGTAGAATTGGAAGAAGAAACGCAAAAGTTTATAAAAGTGGCTGCCGAAAAAGGTTGGCAACTTACTACTGTTTCAACTAAGGTAAATGCGGCTCAGGTTTCTGAATATAAAGTGTTTACACCCAAGCAGCAATTTGATGTAATGGCTAAGGAATATCCTATACTTAAGGAGTTTGAATCACGATTTAATTTAGATTTTGATGCATAGAAAAATTATAAGCTTGAGAGATGTTTTTGTGATTCAGCATAATTTGGTGCAAGTGTTGAGTTTTGTAAATATGGAAGTGCACGAAGGCGAATTTGCATATCTTATTGGTAAAACAGGAAGTGGAAAATCGAGCTTGCTCAAGACATTATATGCAGATTTGTTACTGAGAGACGGACAAGGCGAGGTTGCCGGATTTGACTTAAGAAAAGTAGCTGAAGATAAAAAGCTAATATCTCACTTGCGGCGCAACATTGGTATGGTATTTCAAGATTTTAGTTTGCTTTATGATCGCTCGGTCTTAAAGAACTTGGAATTTGTGCTTTATGCCACAGACTGGAAAGATAAAGCGAAGATAACCAATAGAATAAACGAAGTAATGGAATGGGTTGGCCTGCAAAATATTTTGGAAAAACTACCACATCAATTATCTGGTGGGGAGCAACAACGCGTTGTAATTGCCAGGGCTTTGCTAAACAATCCGCAACTTATTTTAGCCGACGAACCAACTGGAAATCTTGATCCCGATGTTTCAGATGAAATTTTGGAGTTGCTTCATCACATAGCAGAGCGAGGAACAGCAGTACTTATGGCGACCCACGATTATAGGTTAATCAATAAATTTCCAGGTACAGTTTACAAAATTGAAGATGGAGTGGTAGATCAAACCAGCCTATTTACTTAAACTTCCGCTTCTATAATAAGATTGGGCTCAAAAACTACATTGTGCCAAGTCCTAGCCGTGGCAAATAGTACAATCTTTTTAATCCAAACATACTTAAACCACACAATTTTTCTGAATACTTCGAGCAATGGATTGTTGTTTTTGAGGAGCCCTCCGCTTACTTTCACTCTTGAAAAACCAACACTGCTTAACGCTTGCAGCGCCGAACTTTTGTTTAAAAAAACCTCGTGACTAATATCGCCATATGCATATACACTGTTTTGCGGTGCATCCATATTAGGTGTTCTAAAAATAGCTTTTCCACCTGGGTTCAAATTAGATTTAACCTTTAATAAAAAGTTCAGTAATTCATCTTTTGTAAAGTGCTCAATTATATCCAATCCCACAATTACATCTACCTTTTCATTTTTAGCAAAATAATCATCGATACTACTTAGGTATACTGAAGAAATCCCAAGATCGTTTGCCACCTTTACCTGCTCAGCGCTTATGTCATAGCCAACTACATTTGTGTATCCCGCATCAAGGGCCGGCTTAACAAAAGTGCCGAAACCACAACCTAAATCTACAATCAAGGAGTCTTTCTTTTTGGGCAAAAGGGCCAGCAGCTCAGCACTATTGTGCACTGCTTGCTGCTCCAAAAGAGCCTTGTGGTCCACGTCAAGTTTATTCACTTGATTGGTAAAGTAATTGTTGTATATAATGTCGCGGTATTTCAACATAGGTGGCCGCAAACTTATGTTATTTTTGCCTAATGCTAAGGGCATATATGCATAAGAATAGGGTAGAGGCCGGTTGCGATGAAGCTGGACGCGGCTGTCTTGCGGGTCCTGTATTTGCGGCTGCGGTTATATTGCCTAAAAGAATAAGGCTTCCCTTGCTAAATGATAGTAAAAAACTCAATGAAAAAACGCGGGATGCGCTTCGAATAGAAATTGAGAACAATGCGATTGCCTGGGCGGTTGCGAGTTGTACGGAAGCGGAGATTGACAAAATAAATATTTTGAATGCAAGCATACTTGCGATGCAGAAAGCAGTTCAAAAACTATCTGTAATTCCTGAACATTTACTTATAGATGGTAATCGATTTAAGCCATTGGTTAACTTCCCACATACCACTGTAATAAAAGGAGATGGCATATTTAAAAGTATTGCAGCAGCTAGTATTTTGGCTAAAACCCATCGCGATGATTATATGAAACAATTGGCGTTAACCTATCCAGAATTCGGATTCGAAAAACACAAAGGCTATGGCACTGCTCAACACATTCGTGCCATTGAACAATTTGGGGTGCAAGATTGTCATAGAAAATCTTTTAGTTTGAAAAAATTACAACTATCATTGTTTTGAGACATACATTATTCTTAACATTTTCGCTTTTCTTTTTTGCACTGCAAGCGCAGCAAGTTCACTATTTCAGGGTAAATATGGGTCCAAAAACAGAATTTTTTACTATTGAAAACTCCAATCATATCAATGCTTTGCAGCACATAGACGTAGGTGGTGGTGTGTACATAGGATTTCGGATTTCGCCCAAGGTTTTTGCCGAGGCAGGAATAGTTAAAAATGATTATTCAGTAAAGTTTAACATCCCACTTCTGGTGAGTGGAGAAGAAGAAATTGCATATCAAAACACTGTTTATCCGGTTTTTACTTCGTATCAACTTGGAATTTTAGGAGGCTACGAAACACTCATAAATGAAGATTGGTTGGTATATGGAAAAGGAGGATTTCACTTATTTTTGGGTAGAAATTTGGATAGAACGGGTAATGTTTCTACAACACAATATTTGGAAAATGGCGAACCAGTCAAGTTAACATGGTATGCCAACGAATTTGAAACAGGCAATATCATT
>JBEAPG010000304.1:0-3390 GCA_041164545.1 Bacteroidota bacterium | reverse complement strand
ATGAATTCTTACCTTATACGTTTTAGTAAAGTTAGTATCTTGAGCAACAACCAGGTAATTTACCTCATTTGTAAAATCATTTACACTTACTCCTGAGGTTTGCACGTTACCCAAAACATAAACTTCTGAATTGACACTTAGTGTAAACAATGCTGTAAGATTTTGCAATGAGGTACCGTAAGGCACATACACATCGATTTTGTTTGCCGATATATCTCCTTGGCTTGATGGAGATGAAATACCAAAAGTAAGAATGTCGCAAGCGGTGTTTTTGGCAATGCTTACATTAACAGTATATGTTTTAGCGTAATTCGTATTTTGAGCAACTACAGTATAAATGAGTGTGCCAGCAAAGTTATTTGCTGTAGAACCGGCTGTTTGTTTAACAGCATTAATGTATGCAATTGCGCTATCACTTAGCATAAACGTCGCGACCAGATTGCTGAGTGATGTTCCGAATGGTACAATTATTTCTACGTTTCCGCCATTTGCATTTTGGGTAATAGTACCGCTTATAGCAGGTGAAAGGAAGGCAAAACTCAACAAATCACACGCTGTATTTGTGTTTACAATTACTTCAGTTGAATACGAGGTCGTGATTGACGGATTTTTTGCCTTTATAGTATAGTTTAGCACATTACTAAAATCATTTGAAGTTATGCCAGAAGTTTGTTCTTGTCCACCAACATAGGCTTTAGCATTATCACTTAGCGCAAAGGTGGCAATCAAAGAATCCACTTTTGTGCCAAAAGGAACGTAGCATTTTATTATTCCTCCAGTACTTGATTGAATAATACTATCTAAAACTGAGACTCCCGAAAAAGTGAATGTTTGAACGCCCAAGAAAAAAGTAGTGCTGGCAGAAGCAGCAGTATTTAAATTACCGGCTAAATCACTGATTCTATTGGATATAACACTTACTATTACACTGCCGTTTTCAATGGGCGAAATAGTAGCCGTGTAGGTAGTTATTCCCGTTTGTTTAAAATTGGACACTGTGGCATTGTATGCATATATATCGGATGCGTCAAACCCCGTAACTACTTCTGATGTCTCGAAAACAGCGGTAAATTCATTACTCACTTTTGATGTAGGAATTTGTATGGATACCGTTGGATTTATGTTATCAATCAATACAGCGTAATCCTCACTTTGGCCATAGCTAAGTGTGCCGCACGGGGAAGTCACATTGGCATAGTCGGATACGATGCGAAGCCGAATAAACTTATTCGTTACTGGCGGTGATGCTATTGTAGAAAAGGACAATGACCTACGAGATTTACCAGAGCTAATGCTGCCCACAAATTCATTTGCATCTAAAAAATCGCCATCGTCATTATAATCAATATACATCTTTGCATTTTCATTATAATTATTTCCATTTGTTACCCAAGCTGTATAGTTTGTATTGGCTTTTAGGATAGTATTACTCTCGCACGAAAAATCTTCATTCGTAGCATTTCCAGTTTTTGAAGAATTGGAAATGGAATTCAACTCAAATTTATAAATCCCAATGGTGTAACCTCCAAGACTATTTGTGCTTGTGGTGCACGTTGCATCTACCGAAAGTGGCGAATAGACGTGGCTTTTGGTAAGTATATCTGAGCCTTGATAATTGCTAACATTAAGAGATATAAAATAAGCACCAGAAGAAGTGAATTTTACTTCAATACGAGAGGAAGCAGAGTCTGTTCCATTTATAAATTCCCATCCCGAAGCAGGACTTATTTGCCACATTCTATTTAGAGGTGAGCCATAAGAATTATCTATTGCAATTATTGTATTTACACACGTTTGACTGCTTGTAGAGCTGAGTGTAAAATCTGCGGTAGGGGCCGAAATTGTATTCTTGTACAAATCAGATTGCCAAATTCCTCTTCCCCAGGTGGCAATATGCAATCGAGAATTTGAGGTTCCGTCATTCATTATTTCCATATCGGTTATCTGACACACCGTGGGCAAGCCTTGTGCAAACGGAATCCAGTTGGTTAAATAAACATTTCGGTAATACACCCCAAAAGCATTGCATACGTACATACTTGAATCATTGGCTCCAGGATCTAATAAAAATTTGATAATACTAAAAGAGGGTAAATTTCGATTGAGTTGATTCCAAGAACTGCCTTTGTTGTGCGACACAAAAAGTCGACCTTGACTGGTTACCACATAAACCACATTGGAGTCTATGGGGGATGTTTCTACCTGCTTTATTTGTTCATTTGTATTGAAAGGAAAACTGGTAAGCTCGGTAAACGATGGTGCTGAAGAATTAATATCAACGCTGCGATATAACTTTTGTGGTTTTAATGCGGCATATAAAGTACCAGTAGACGCCGCAGAATAGGCCATTCCTACTCCGCTCGTAGTGCCCGAAAAATTAGAAATTTTGGTCCATGCTACATCACTTGCCGGGTTTGCCCTTAGGTTTTGAGTTCTATAAATGTCTTTGGTTATCTCAAACATTACATTGCTGTCGTTTGGATGAACGGTGTAAAATCCTCCGTTTCCATTTATAGTAGAGGTAGCATGCGTTTTTACATTTCGTTTTATACCCCCATTTTCATAAACTAAGTCGGTATCAAAAGCATCAAAAGCAAAGTCACCTCCCCAATCTCCGCCGCGTACCGTACTGAATTTCTTATCTACTGCTACATCCATTCCATTGTCTTGCAAGCCGCCGATTATATTATTCGCATATAATCCGCTAGCACCCAAAGTGTAAAATTCAGAAGCGCTCAAGCCATCTTCCATAGTAAGCCAATTGGTTCCCCCATCTACAGTTCTATCCATACCACCATCGTGGTATACGTACAACTTTTGAGGATTAAACGGAGAAAACAAAAATCCATGTTTATCAGCGTGAACTCCAAAAGCCCAAGGTGAGCTAAGTGTAAATGAAGCACCCCCATCGGTAGATTTCCAAATATTTATAGCACCTACATAAAGCACATCTGCGTTGGTAGGATCACTCTGAATGGCAAGATTGTACGATCCTTGTCCGTTCATACTGCTGCCATCGCTAGCATAACCGAGTATATTGGGTGTATCCACCATTAAAGTAAAGCTGGCCCCGTTGTTGGTAGATTTATAAACTCCCCCAAACGGACTATTTCCTCCTTTCCATACCACGCAATACAACTTTGAGGTATCTTTTGGGCAGGTAGTTATTTTAATACCGGCACAGGTAATGTTGCTGTTTATGTTGGATGCAATCCAACTATCTCCATTGTTATATGACCGATAAAAGGTTGTATTGGATGCCGCATACAATATGTTGCTGTTACCAGGCAAATAGTGTAAATCTCTGTAGCTTACATTCACAGTAGTTTTTTTTACCCAAGTCGCCCCCGCATTTGTACTTTTATAAATGCCGTCAGAACACGCAGCGAT
>JBEAPG010000303.1:0-3391 GCA_041164545.1 Bacteroidota bacterium | reverse complement strand
AGAAAATCAAGGTAATTTCATCATCAGGTATCAGTTATAAAGTTGTTTCATTTAATGTAATAGTTGTCCCAAAGGTAGCTTCACCAATGATGGCAACTTTTATGGGTGACACGATTACGGAAGCTGGCCTAACAATGGTATCGGAACTGGAAAGTGGAGGCAAGCTCATTATTGAGCGAGTGGTAGTAGAAGTAGAGGAAAATGGTAAAAAAGTAAGAAAGAGTGTACCCCCTCTTATTGTTGTAGCTCCCTAATCACGCAGCAAAACCACCTTTCCACTAATCCACTGTTTACCAACAGGATATCGGATTAAATAGATGCCACTAGCATATCCACTTAAGTCGGCTTTTACCGGATTTTCGGGCTGTACATCTTTTATTATCTGCAACACTTTTCCGCTTAGGTCGGTTATATACAGCTCATTTATAGCGACATTGGCCTTTATATTAACAATTCCTCTGGTAGGATTTGGATAGTAATTCCAATTTATCTCTATTGGCTCTTCAATCTCAGTTGAATCCGTTTGGGCAGTGTCAAATTGTGGCAAATACGAAACGCTTGAATCTGGGTAGTTCAAACTCAAGTTGGGCAAATTTTGATCACAATCTGGCATATAGGTATAGCTTTTAATAAGCCTTACCAATAAATCATTCAATATCTCTACTTCATATTCGTCGGTGCTGGGAGCTAAATGCTGCCCTCCTATTCCACTATGGTCTGTTAAAAAAGCATAGCTTCCATTGGTAGTTAGAGCTAAACTTCGCATCAAGTATTCGGCACTTTTGTTTATACCGCTCGCCACAAGGGGCACTATGCGAATACCTTTTTCCGCTGCTTGCAGGCTTAATCTCTTTAGCTGCGCCTGAATTTCTGGTGTATTATGTGGAGGTGCGTCCAGCACTAAAAACAAGATTCGTGCTCTGGCATAGGTGCTCCAAGTCAAACCATTTATCGCGCTGTCCAAGGCTATTTCTACTGCTTCTTCAAAATCGCCACCACCGCCGGCACTTTGCTCATTGATAAAAGAAACAGATTCAGATAAAACGCGCGTAAAGTCTTGTGTTCGCGTTACATATTGATCGCCGATATCGCGATAAAATACATTGGCAAAACTAAAATTGAGTGAATTGCTTATTTCTTTCGATTTGAACATTACATCATTAAGTTCGGCTTGCAAAAAACTCAACTCATCGCCCATACTACCAGTGGCATCCACTACAAAAGCAATATCCACTTTTTGGCTTTGATCGCAGTTTTGCTCTAAGTTTAAACTATTTATTCCTCGTTCAAATACCTTGGCATTCTTAATCATATGCTTTCCATTTTCATCAAACACAGCAATATTTATTTTTTCATTTGCCAGATTTAATCCTTCATCCAAAGTACGCCACAACTCGGCTTTGCCCGTATTATCTGTGCGAGCAGCAAAGTATATTTCGCCTCGTGCATTTTCCAGTTGTACTTTTAGGTCGCCTAGTGGCAATCCATTTACTGCCATAACTTGCACCATATATCTGCTTTGGTTCGCATACTTCCACTCACTCTGAAATCCATTTAACTCCCCTTTATTTAAGTCGGTCCATAAGTTCCATTTACTAAAATCATTGATTTCTCCAGCAGTTAATTTTCCTGCCGAAGCTTCCACCATTTCCGGTTTGTACATTGGTTTTATGAGATATCCATCTGATCTAACACCTATAAAACTTGTACTCCCGACCGCTTTTCTTTTTGCAGATGATACGGCAACAGCATCGTAACTCATATACACTTCCGCCTCGTCTGAAGAACTGCCGTATGATTCGCTTTCTAAAACTTCGCCTATCGCATCCCTCTTTTTCTCAGGTTTATGAGGTATTTTTTTAGAACCATCTTCCCTTAGGCTAAAAGCCATTTTTTCATCATCCGTTAGTTTTATTTCTTGAATCACTTTTTTATAACCGGCGTAAAGTATTTCACATTTGTATGTGCCTGTATCTAGTTTTACATCAAAATTTCCATCCTTATCAGCAAAAACCGAGGCAACCAATTTGTCATTTTTGTAAATATCTACATTGGCATAGCTTAATGCATCTGCACTTTCAAATGCTTTTACATTACCGCTAATGCTCTGACTTTTAGATAAAAACGGGAATAAAAGCAGGGTAATAATAAGTGCGATGTAATAGAATGTTAAATTTTTCATGCGATTTATATCTGTGTTAAAGGTACTACTTAATACGGTGAAACATGAAAAGGTAAATGACAAAATGATCCTTCTTAAAATTTGATTCAACTAAAGAAGATAGCAGTGTGACAAGCGCTTTAACTAAGTCATCTAGGAGTAATGACTATTTCCAAAATCTTAGGCTCATTTGAACCCATTTTGTAAAACATAAATCCTTATTTTTGCCGACTCTAAAACAAAATGGCAAGACAACTGCAAATACGTGAAGCACTTCGAGAAGCAATGAACGAAGAAATGAGACGAGATGAAAGCATCATTCTAATGGGCGAAGAAGTAGCTGAGTATAATGGTGCCTATAAAGTAAGCCAAGGAATGCTCGATGAATTTGGCGACAAGCGTGTAATTGACACGCCCATCGCTGAGTTAGGATTTGCAGGTATAGCTACAGGAGCTGCTATGAATGGTTTAAAACCAATTGTAGAATTTATGACCTTCAATTTTAGTTTGGTAGCAATAGATCAGGTGATAAATGCAGCGGCAAAAATGAACAGCATGAGTGGTGGTCAGTTTACTTGCCCAATGGTTTTTAGAGGACCAACTGGCAGTGCGGGACAACTTGGCGCTCAACATAGCCAAGCATTCGAAAACTGGTACGCCAATACACCAGGGCTTAAAGTTGCGGTATTATCTAATTCATATAATGCAAAAGGTCTTTTAAAATCAGCCATTCTTGATCCAGATCCTGTTATTTTTATGGAGAGTGAGCAGATGTACGGTCTTAAATTTGATGTACCAGAAGAAGAATACTACATACCTCTAGGACAAGCCAATATTCAAAAACCAGGTACTGACGTCACCCTTGTTTCATTTGGAAAAATGATGCGTGTAGCCGAAGAAGCAGTAGTTGCTTTAGCAGAAAAAGGTATTGATGTAGAATTAATCGACTTGCAATCCGTTAGACCAATCGACTACCACACGGTAGCTGAAAGTATAAAGAAAACAAATCGTTGTGTGGTATTAGAAGAAGCTTGGCCTCTAGCATCTATTTCTTCAGAAATAAGTTATATGATGAGTCAAATGGTTTTTGACTACTTAGATGCTCCTATAAAAAGAGTTACTACACGCGACACTCCACTACCATATGCTGCTACTTTGGTAGACGCATGGCTACCTAATGTACAAAGGGTAGTAGAAGCTGTAGATGCAGTAATGTATCGCTAATTATTT